>JAIVXD010000102.1:0-8023 GCA_048636195.1 Anaerolineales bacterium | reverse complement strand
TTCACTACTTCGGACACCGCCGGGTAGGTAACATCGCCTGAAGTTACATCTAAGGGATGGATGGGCCGGGTGTTGAGAAGAGTGACTATTTCGGGGTTGCCATAGTGGCCCAGTATCCTGAGTGCTTCAACCGGCTCCAGAGCTACCAGCAGGTGACATTGCCCTTCAGGGACCAGGGGGGAAAACTGATCCCTGGCCGATATACGGAGGTGGCTCATCACCGCACCCCCACGCTGGGAAGCGCCGTATGTCTCTCCGATAGTGATAACGTATCCCTGCGAGACGAGTATGTGCCCAATTATCTGAGAGGCAAGTACGTTTCCCTGGCCGCCGACGCCACCGATAATAACGTTAAAAGGGTCTTTTTCAAAGGACATCTAAGCGACCTCCTTCCGGATCGCAGACGTAGGGCAAATCTCAGCGCAGACTCCGCATCCGGTGCAGATAGCCTCGTCAAAACGGGCTTTTCCTGTATCCTTATCCCACACTAACCCCGGGCACTTGAAAACGCGAGTACACAAGCGGTTGCAGCCGCAATTTCCACCCAGGCAGAGCTCCGGGTCGATATACATGTGATAAAGCCTTTGTTGGTGCCGGCTGCGAACTAAGGCGCACACCTGTCTCAGGATAAGGACCTTCACGCCCTCCTCATCCTGAAGGAGTCTCAGGATGGTTTCAGTTGTTGCCTTCATGTCAAATGGGTCGGCCACCTCCACCCTCGCTCCCAGTGCCTCGCAGATAGCTCTAAGATCCAGGACCGGAGCCTTATCCCCTGTGGCTGTTCGGCCTGTTCCGGGGTGCGGCTGAAAGCCGGTCATGGCTGTCGCGCTGTTGTCCAGAAGCAGGAGCAGGAAATTTGATCCGTTGTAACGGGCATTGGCCAGGGCCGGCATAACAGCGTGATAAAAGGTAGAGTCGCCACACACGGCAATCAGGGGTTGGTCCAGGCCAAAAGCCTTAAGCTGGCCGAATCCACAGGCCAGCCCGGTCCCGGAACCCATGGCGTGCAGGGTCTTCATCTGCCCGAATCCGGTAGGGCCCATACCAAGGGAATAGCAACCGATATCGCCGAGCACGAAGCCGTCCCGGCCATCTAATGCCAGGGCGTTTTTGACTGCCCAGTATGTTGCCCGATGCGGGCAGCCCGCGCAGAAGCCAAGCTTTCTTTCCGGAACAAGGTCGGAGGCAGCCTCTCTAACCTTAAGAGAGTACCCGGGCGGCCGTGGCTCGTATGCAACTTCAAGGAGGTCCTGAATAGTGCTGGTAACGATGTCAGGGTTGAGCTCGCCCACATCGGGAACAGATTGTGTCGCCTTGCCCAGGAAGCGCTTAAGGCCAAGAGCGTGACAATTCTGGGCGAAAAGCTCTTTTACATTGCTTTCCAGGAAGGGGTTTACCTCCTCTATGAACAGTATCCGATCGGCTTTTTTAAGGTGATCGAGTACAAGTTGCTCGGGCAGGGGCCACGTGGTGCCCAGTTTGAGGATGCCAACCCTCTCATTCACATCCAGATTAACCACTGCGTCCAGACAGTACATCCACCCGCTGCCACAGGTGATTATCAGAAGCTCGGGTTCCTGTGGACCACGGTATAAATTAAAAGGGGATTGCTCGAACAGTTGGCCCGCACGCCTGAGCTTTTCGCGAAGGGCCTTGTGATTGAGCAATACCGGTAAGGTTATGCGGGGGCGGGAAGTGTCGAAATATGGCTTGTGAGCCAGCCGGGGCAGTTCATCAAGCCGCACATTGCCCCGGGCGTGAGAGACGCGGGTGACGCTTCGGACCAGAACAGGGAGGTGCAAATCTTCAGAGAGATCGAATGCCCATTTGGTCATTTCCTTGGTTTCCTGGAATGTGGCGGGCTCAAGGAGGGGCAGGTCTCCCAGCCTGGCAAAGCCCCGGGAATCTTCCTCATTGCTTGATGAGAGGGCTCCAGGATCGTCCGCGACCACAACGACCAACCCTCCCTCACACCCGGTCAAGTTGAGGTTGAGCAGGAAGTCCGAGGCCACGTTGAGCCCGTTTTGTTTCATACTGCAAAGGCCCCTGAGCCCCGCAAAAGAAGCGGCCGTTGCCACCTCCAGGGCTACTTTCTCATTAACCGACCACTCAACATGAATCCCCGCTTCGTTGGCTACCCTGGAAAGGGAGCCGACTATTTCGGACGAAGGATTTCCGGGGTAAGCCGCGCACACCTTGACACCAGCCTCTAAAGCCCCACGGGCAATAGCCTCATTTCCCATAAGAAGCACGATTTTTCCGGGTGCGTCCTGGGCAATTGTGCTCATATCCTAATCTCCTGGGAATGCTTGTTCTAAACGCTTGCTATTGATTTCTAAAGGGTGCGACGTTTTGAACATTTAACATTAAAACTATTATATAGTGCCCGACCGAAAACCTCGAAATATGGTTTCCAGTTTTACTCGAAAATTTTAAACGCACTGAAATTGCTTTCTTTTTTGAATCCGCAATCCGAAATCCGCAATCCAAAATCGTGCCTGAACGGGGTTTTCGTTCAGACACTATATAGGCATAATTAAATGTAAAGGTAAAAGGAAGAAAGTAAGCAGGCAGTTCTCAAAGAGCATTCAAAAATCACCTTCATAGTCACGGGCCGATGTAAAAAACATACTTGATACAAACAGATCCTGAAAACGGGCTGTTACAGCAAGCTCCTGATATTGTGTTTTTTCAGCAATTCGTTCCGCTTCTTTTCTTTTATTCTTATCCAAAAGGGCCAGGCACGAGCCATGCCCGGCCGCATTGCCGACGCCGATAATTTCGGCCGTCTGGCAGCCGGGAAAGAGATCGATGGTGCATGCATCAAGAGGATCAACGTAGTTACCGCATGCCCCTGCCAGCAATATCCGTTTGACCTGTTTACCTCCAAGTTGTTCCATTAACAGGGTCGCTCCTGCATACACCGCTGATTTGGCCATCTGCAATTCAGCCACGTCTTTCTGCGTTATAACAATATCATGTCTTGTCCCGGCCTCATTTTCCCAGGCTACAACAAATTCCAGGCCATCTTCGCCTTGACGGAGGCGGCTGGATTGGATTTCTTCGCTAAAATTTCCTTTTTCAAGAATAATTCCCGCCCTGATCATTTCAGCTACTGCTGAAATAATGCCTGACCCGCACAGGCCTATGGGCCGTTGATCATGAATTGTTTTCACCTTGACATCCAGCGTATCCGGATTGATTTTTAGCCGCTCAATTGCCCCACTGGAAGCCCGCATGCCCCAGCGGATATGGCCACCTTCAAAAGCGGGACCTGCTGCTGTAGAGCAACAGACCAGACCGTTTTTATCGCCAAAAACAATTTCGCCATTCGTGCCCAGGTCAATGAGAAGGGTGGCAACTTTGCTTTTATGGAGGCCAGTTGCCAAAATGCATGCAATTGTATCACTTCCTACAAATCCGGCCTTGAGTGGCAACAGGTGGACATAGGCCGATTCCCCGATCTCAATGCCCATATCCCTGGCCTTGAAGTCCTGTCCGGTTTGCAGGACAGGTGGATAAGGCGCCATTGACAGATACCTGGGATCAAGACCCACAAACAGGTGGTGCATTGCCGTGTTGCCCACCAAGGTTACTTCCATGATTTGGGTTGGATCAATTTCGGCCTCCTTAGATGCCTCGGTGATCAAGGTGTTCAGGCACTGAACTATGCTTGTGCGGAGTTTTTCAAGACCTCCTGACTTCTCCTGACAGAAAGATATCCGACTGATAACATCATCCCCAAAGGGAATCTGGGAATTCATAGTGGATTTCACAGAAAGCTTATCACCTGTAAGCAGATCCATGAGGTAGCCAACTACGGTCGTGGTACCTATATCAAAGGCTATGCCAAAAAGCCTGTCCTGTATTCCCGCAGAAATATCGATTATCTCCCTCTTGTCCCAGATGGTCGTGGTAATTCCTTTCCGGCCTGAACGTAACGTATGAGGAAGCTTTTGCAATACAAAGGGATCAAGTGAAGGCCGTCGGATTGAACAGGCGCTTTCAAGTGCAAGGAGGAGCCTTTCCCGGTCGGCTATTACTGAATCAATGGTTGGCTCAGGGACTTCAACGTAACAGTGAGATATATTAGGCCGCAACCTAACAGGATATGGGTGTTCGACTTCTGAGGTCAGTATGACCTGGCGTTTAGTCTGACTTTCTTCCGGAATCAGAACAGTGGCATCATGCGTCAATACAGTGTCGCATGCCAGGCGGTATCCTTTATCGATAAGCTCACCAAATACCTCTTGCTCACGATCTGAAGGTGGGGGTAGGGGGCCATCGCTTTTCTCAATAATAACTTTGCATTTGCCGCAGATCTTTTTACCACCACAGATTGATTGCAAGGGAAGTCCGGCTTTCTGGGCCAATTGTAGAATGTTGAGATGGCCGTCAAGTTCTATTTCCTTTTCGAAGGGATTAAAAATAATATCTGGCAATTTTACTCCTTTATTACATGGACTTCTTGAGAGACTACCCCATTTGAGTAGTTGTAGGAATCTTGCATTTGTTCTACCTGAAATCAACAAAAAACAAAAGGGCACCGGAGAGACCCGCTACCCTTTTTTATTTTTCCATTGAAAACCTGGTCCTCCCCCGCTTAGCGGGATCTTCGATGGGCCAGGTTTTTTACTATGGCAATCAGTTATCAGTTCCCAACAGATTCCTAATCTTTTTCACTCCATCGGCTGCATTTTTAGCATAGGCATCTGCACCACACGCCTCCACAAACTTCAGGGTCAAAGCCGCACCTCCACAAATAACTTTAACTTTATCTGATATGTCACTGTTTTTTAATGCCTTAACGGTCTCTTCAACATGGGGATCTCCTGTGGTCAACAAAGATGAAAGCCCCACAATATGGGCGTTGTTATCTCTTGCAGCATCAACGAATTTCTCCGGTGGCACGTTTTCACCCAGGTCTATCACCCTGAAGCCTGAAGTTTCCAGGAGAAGTTTGGTTAGATTTTTTCCGATATCGTGAAGGTCACCTAATACTGTTCCTATAACAACTGTTCCGAGGCTCTTTTCAAGCCCATCCTTTTTTAAGAAGGGTTTCACAAGATCCACGCAGGCCTGCATTGACTTAGCCGCCATCATCATCTCAGGAACAAAGATTTTCTTCTTTTCGAACTTATCCCCCACAATATTCAGTCCCGCGATAAGATAGTTGTTGATGATATCCTCAGGATCTGCTCCCTGGTCCATGGCCTTTTGGGTATACTCCACTGCCAATTTGCGTTTTCCGGAAACAACAGCGTCTTTTATACGTTCAAGATCTGTCCCGGGTTTTTCTTCTCTTTCGATTATTGGCTTTATTGTTTCGCTCTTCCCCAATTTCTTTGCGGATGTGGAGAGGTATTTCATGCAAAACTCATCTCTACCCAATAAGAGGTCTGTGACCAATGTGGCCCTTCGCATTTCCCATTCCGTTGGGTCACAAATGGGGCAGGTCAAACCACTTAAGGCTGCCATGGCAAGGAAAATGGTATTAATGGATGTACGTTCGGGAAGTCCAAAGGAGATATTGGAAAGCCCAAGTGTCTGGTTGACACCCAGGTTGTCCCGTATAAGCTGGAGGGCCTTAATGGTTTCCAGGCCGGCCTGGCCTTCGGCGCTTATGGCCATTGCCAGGGGATCTATGATAACGTCCTCACGGGGAATACCTAACTGTTCGGCTTTATCCACAATCAGCCTCGCAATTTCAAGGCGCTTTTCAGCCTCCTTAGGAATTCCGTTGTCATCCATTGTGAGCCCTATGACCGCTGCATTGTGGGCCTTAACCAAAGGCAGAATTTGCTCAAGCTTGTGTTTTTCACCGTTGACCGAATTGATCAGGGCCTTTCCCTTATAGGCCTCGAGTCCGGCCTTCAGGGCCTCGGGTAAGGCTGAGTCAATGCAGAGAGGGACGTCTGTAACTTCCTGTATCGCGAGGACAGCCTCTCTTAGCATTTTTGGTTCGTCTATGCCTGATACACCTACGTTCACATCCAATATATCCGCGCCTTCCTCAACCTGCTTGATGGCCTCGGCCTGAACCTGTTTGAGATTTCCCTCCTCTAATGACTGGGCCAATTTTTTCCGGCCCGTGGGGTTAATACGCTCTCCAATGATAACAACTGGTCGGGAAGGACCAATTACAACTGATTTTGTAGCGCTCTTGATTGTTGTTTCAACCGTTTTTGTAGATTCCCCGAAGCCAAAATAGAAGCGCTTAGAATCATCAGAAGAAACCTCGCGATCGATCTTACCGTACTCTGCGGCGGTCTTTAGCGCTGCCTTGACATTTTCATCAGGTGTGCCATAGGTCAAACCAACCGTGTCAATAGAGAAATTATGAAGAGGCGCGCCCACGTCAATCAACCTGCGTACCTCTGCCGTAACCTCCTCTGTTGTGCCGTTCTTCATCAAAACCGGGCTTATGCGCGCGTTAATAGCAACCTGAGGGCCTAACACCTCCCTGGTCCGTTTCACATCCGATCCAAAGCCAATCTCGAGAAACTCCAGATGATGAACCTTGGAATATCCTTCCAATATTTCATCAATGGAACCACAGTGGTGAATACCGACTGGATGACATGCATCAGCCACCTGATTGTCATATTCAAGGATAAAGTTTTCATAGGTATCCAGGGAGATCTGTTCGGCCGTGCAATTAGGTAAGACAAAGAGTTTGGGGTCACACATTGGTGTTACATCTTTAGCGCCGGTACCGGTGGTCTTGTAATTAAACTTAAAGAGTTGGATAATACATTCTGCGCATATCTTAAGTAAATGATGGCAAAGTTCAGGGCTTTCGAAAAAATCAACATATAGCTGATCCCCCCGTATCTTGAGGGCCAGGTTCTGTACCCCGGTTGTGTTAATGTCGCCCACTACTTCCCCATATTTGTCTTTCAGGTAGTCAATCTGCTTGATCATCTCTGTCATGGGATAAGAATTAAATATGTCGGGCACTTCCAGTTTCATTACCTCATCTTCGGAAAGATTGAGGGGCATGGCCCAGGGAAGGGCCGCATCGCTATACACGATCTCACAACCGAAAATCGTTGGAAGCATCACCATGCCGAAGGTTATAATCGGTGTGGGTTTTGGGTCCGGATCGCCCAGCCCCACATCGCCGAACTTTTCGTATAGCCTCTTTTCAATTTCCATTCTGGCCGCGACCCTTTTCTCCGGGTCAAAGTACAATTCCCTGGCAAAGGAAATACCGTATTGTTGGTAAAACCAGTCCGGATAAAACCCTACGCCCAAAGGGATGTGTTCTTTTTCTGTCATGTAATTTATCTCCTCAAAAAAATTGTGATAGAAACTTATAAAAACCAATTGCTATTATTGGCTGATATTGACTTAATGCCTCGGGAATACTACGGTTTATGGAAATAAATGGATCTTGGGGTGTTTCGGGATCGAACAAATAAAGCACTGCAAAGAGTATTGCAATATTTGTTATGAAAAGTTACACACTTGTTATGTCCCCTGTCAAGGGAGATTTTCTCAATAAGCCATCTTCCTATTTTTCGAGAAGACGTTATATAGGCCCATGAAGTCAAAGGCCAACCTGAATAATGTTTCTAAACATAAGTGTTATTAACAGAGGGAGATAGTTATGAACGTATCCAATATCATTAAACGCCATGTAACCGAAATTCCTGAAAAAACGGCTATTATCTTTAATGATCGCCGTATCTCTTACTCCGAACTGGATGGCCTGATCAATCAGGCTGCGGATGGGCTCTTAAAGATGGGTTTGAAGCGGGGAGATGTGCTTTCTCTTTTTATGCCCAGCCTTCCGGAGTTGATCATCGCTTATTTGGGGACGGTTCGGGCGGGAATTACCGTGAACGTAGTCAATGCCATGCTCCGGGAACAAGAAGTAGAGTACATTCTTAAGGATTGTCAAACCCGTGCGGTAATTGTGGACTACACGCGACTTCCTATCATTGAATCGGTGAGACACGAGCTGGAATCCTTGGAGAAGGTTATTGTACATGGAGACTCGGATGGGGACAAATATCCT
>JAIVXD010000101.1:0-8047 GCA_048636195.1 Anaerolineales bacterium | reverse complement strand
CATGAATTGCACATCCGCCCCGGAACACAGCCAGGTGACGTGCTAAAGATTCCGGGAAATGGTATGCCGAGCCTGCAGGGATATCATCGCAGAGGAGATGTCTATATAAAGGTCATTGTCAAAGTGCCAGAAAAACTGGACCAGCGCCAGAGGGAACTGCTTAAAGCCTTTGCCGATACAGAGGGCTTAAAAGTATCAGGCAAAAAGAGGAAGGGGAAACATCTGTGGGAAAGGCTAAAAAAATGATGTAGCAAAAATCAACGTTAAAAACATTTGTTGCTATTGCTTTACATTTTTTTTAAGAAATGATATTTGTCACGCTCTAAAAACTTCATCCCCACTTAAGGCCCTCATCTGAAAAGGGGAAATAGGACTTTTAAGAGTTCATAAACTTCAATACAGATACACAGGTTAAAGCCATGTTAAGTAAAAAGAAACAGGAGTTTTTCAAGGATTTACTGACCCAAAGACTAAATGATCTTCTGGAAGACGCCAGTAAAACCCTCACCGACATGACTGATCAGACACAAAATTTTCCTGACCCTTCAGATCGAGCATCCATGGAGTCGGACAGAAATTTTGAGCTCAGGATTAGAGACAGGGAAAGAAAACTGATATCAAAAATCAAAGATGCCCTGGACAGGATTGAGGCGAAAACCTATGGCGTTTGTGAGGAATGTAGTGAAAACATCTCTGATGAAAGGTTAAAGGCCCGACCTGTCACCACCCTGTGCATTGACTGCAAGAAAAAGCAAGAAAACCAGGAAAAAGTCAAGGGGTTATAATCGATCCGCTGCAGGCGGAACTTCTTACTTCATTACTGTGATCCAGCCGGCGCAGATGGAATGCCCGGCTTTTTTTGTTTATGGACAAAAAACAAAAGAGAAAACAAAAAACAAAAAAACATCCCGTGCAGGAATCTGTAGAGGTTATAACTACCCATATTAACGCAGATTTTGACGCCTTGGCATCTTTGATTGCTGCAAGCAAACTCTATCCCGGAGCGAGTCTTGTATTTCCAGGGTCCCAGGAAAAAAACCTCCGAAATTTCTTTCTTCACTCCACATCATACCTCTTCAACTTCTCCAAGATGAAACAAATCAAATTTGACCGGATCAAGAGGCTGATCCTCGTAGACACCCGGCAGAAAAACCGCATCGGTAAATTTGCTGAGCTGGTTGACAGAGATGATGTAGAGATACATATCTATGACCATCACCCCGATTCCGAGGATGATATTGCTGGTGATATGGAGATTATCCGTAAAACCGGCTCTACTACCGCCCTGCTCACCAGCCTGATCAGGGAAAAAAATATTTCCATTTCTCCTGATGAAGCCACTGTTATGTGTTTGGGTATCCATGAGGATACAGGGTCCTTCACGTTTTCTTCCACTACTGTTGAAGATTATGAGGCGGCCGCATGGCTTACCGAACAGGGAGCGAATCATAATATCATCGCTGATATGCTCACCAGAGAACTTACAACTGAACAGGTTTGGCTGCTTAATGATCTCACTCAATCGGCCACAAAACGGGTTATCAATGGTGTGGAGGTAGTTTTTGCAAAGGTTATTAGAGACGAATATGTGGGAGATTTTGCCGTCCTTGTACACAAATTCATGGAAATGGAGAATTTGAATCTTGTTTTCGCCCTGGCCCAGATGGAGAGCAGGATCTACCTTGTGGCACGTAGCCGGATAAAGGATGTAAATGTGGCCGAGATAGCATTTGCCCTCGGTGGAGGGGGGCATCCCCAGGCAGCATCCGCCACCATAAAGAATAGGACCCTGATTCAGGTAGAAAGGTCTTTGCAGGCCCTTTTGCGGAGCCGGGTAGATCACAAAAAAAGAGCCATGGATATGATGTCTTCCCCTGTACTTCACATCTCTCCCGGGGAGAGCGTCAAAAAAGCTGCCGATATGATGACCAGGTATAACATTAATGTGCTGCTGGTCCTGGACGGCGCAGATGTCCTTAAAGGTTATATTACACGGCAAGTCGTAGAAAAAGCGGTGTTTTTTGGGCTTGAAGACATCAAAGTAAAGGAATATATGAATATTGAATTTTCTGCTATCGGCCCGGACGCCTCTCTCCATGAAGCCCAGGAATTGGTAATCAGAAACAAACTGAGGATCCTTCCCGTTTTAGAAAATGGGAAAGTTTTGGGAGTGATTACCCGAACAGACCTCCTCAATATCCTGGTAGGCGATCCCCTGATTCCAGAATTCCTCTATGATTCCATAGACACCTCTCAGTTTATGAGAAAGAAAAATATGTCCGCCCTGCTAAAGGAACGGCTGCCGAGAAAGATCATTAGTGTCCTGAAAGACATTGGGCATGTGGCTGATATGCTCGGATATAATGCATTCCTCGTTGGTGGACTTGTGAGAGATGTATTCCTGAGACATGAAAATCTGGATGTAGACATTGTCATTGAAGGCGACGGCATTGAATTTGCCCACGAGTTTGCCGAGCACTATGGCGCGCGAGTGAGGAGCCATCGGAAATTCGGGACTGCCGTACTTATTTTCCCTGACGGTTTCAAGGTGGATGTGGCCACTGCCAGGATGGAGTATTACGAATTCCCAGGAGCGCCGCCCAACGTGGAAACAAGCTCCCTGAAACTGGACCTTTACAGGCGTGATTTTACAATCAACACCCTCGCAATCAAGCTAAACAAACGGCTTTACGGGACACTTATCGATTATTTTGGGGGGCAAAGAGATATAAAGGAAAAGGTACTGCGAGTCCTCCAAAACCTGAGCTTTGTGGAGGATCCCACACGGGTGCTCCGGGCTATCAGGTTTGAACAGCGATTCGGTTTTAAAATCGGGAAGCTTACCCTTGCCTTGATTAAGAATGCAGTGAAAATCAATTGTTTCAAAGAACTTTCTGGCCGGAGGCTTTTTCTGGAACTAAAACTCATCCTCAGGGAGCCCGATCCTATCAAGGCTATCGAACGGATGGATGAACTTGATTTGCTTCAGTTTGTCTTCCCCGAGGTACAACTCACTAAGGGCGTTAAAGGCCTGTTGGAAGAGATTAGAAAGGTAATTGTCTGGTACAACCTGCTTTACCTGGAGGAGTCCTTTGAACCCTGGAAGGTTTATTGGCACGGCCTTACTTCGCCCCTTGACAAGAAAACCCTTAGCGCTCTGGCTGATAAGATGGGGATGGTTGGACTGGAAAACCGCACAATGATATCCCAAAGGTTAAATGCAAATGATCTGCTGGACATCCTATATAGATTTGATGGAGATAATTATCATTTGTATACATTGCTTCACCCATATGATACAGAAACACTTCTCTACCTTATGGCAAAAGCCGGCAGCGAAAAAGTGAGACGGCTTATTTCGAGCTATTTCACAAGTCTCAAAGGAACGGAGATTCAATTAAGGGGGAAAGATCTGTTGAAAATGGGTTTCTCACCCGGTCCATTTTTCAAAGAAATATTTGATCGCCTGCTGGAAGCCCGGCTGAATGATTTGGTAAAAACAAAGGAGGATGAGGTCAGGTTTGTAGAGGAAGCATTTGAACACTAACAATAGTCAATCCCTGGCCCAGACCTGGTCTGCCCAGCCCCAGGATAAAAAGATAGACATGGGCCAGCAACTGAAGAAAGAGCATGCTCATGGTATGTCGCACCAGGGCAGGCGTCAATCAAAAATCGTCAATCCAAAGGGGTGTTGAAGGGTATGAAAAAAAAGAGAATCTTGAGCGGAATGAGGCCCACAGGAAGCATGCATCTTGGACATGTACATGGGGCTCTCTTGAATTGGAAAAAACTCCAGGACGAATATGAATGCTTCTATGCCATAGTAGACTGGCATGCCCTGACCAGTGAATACGCTAATCCGGGGATTATTGGGGAAAGTATCTATGACATTGCCATGGACTGGATTTCCGTTGGGCTTGATCCGGAAATATCCCCTTTTTTCATTCAATCCCACATAAAAGAGCACGCAGAACTTCACTTGATTTTGTCCATGATTACACCCCTTTCATGGCTGGAGAGAAATCCTACTTATAAGGAGCAACTCCGTGAACTCACCCAGAGGGACATCTATACTTATGGTTTTCTGGGCTACCCTGTTCTCCAGGCCGCTGACATCCTCATGTACAAGGCCAACGGAGTTCCTGTCGGCAAAGACCAGGCCCCCCATGTGGAATTGACCAGGGAGATAGCCCGTAGATTCAATCACTTCTATGGAGAGGTTTTCCCCATACCTGCTCTCCTGCTTACCCCCACATCAAAGATCCTCGGCATTGACAGGCGTAAAATGAGCAAGAGTTATAATAATGCCATATTCCTCACAGACACTGATGAAGTTATTGACACGAAGGTGGGGCAGATGATCACAGACCCACAGCGGGCCAGAAGAAATGATCCTGGTCGTCCGGAGATCTGCAATGTGTTCACGTTTCATGAAATATATTCTGATCCTGAAACAGTTTCAAAGATTGATAAAGAATGCCGATCCGCCGGTATCGGGTGTGTGGAATGCAAAAGATTAATGGCCGCCAGTCTAAAAACAGGCCTTGAACCGATGAGGGCCAAAAGGAAAGAACTGGAGACTGATACCAATAAGATCAGAGAAATCATAGAGCAAGGCAATATACGGGCCAGGGCCGTTGCCAGGGAGACCATGGCAGAGGTGAGAGAGGCGATAAAGATATAATTATATGGATTACGAAGTTAAACTGGAAATATTCGAAGGCCCGCTGGACCTGTTACTCCACCTTATCAACAAGAATGAGGTGGATATCTTCGACATACCCATAGCTACGATTACCGACCAGTACCTGGGATATCTGGAGTTGATGAAGACCTTTAACATTAATGTGGCTGGTGATTTTCTGGTAATGGCCTCCACACTGATTCACATAAAATCAAAGATGCTGCTTCCGGGTTCACACGAAGATGATGAGGAGGAAGATCCCCGTACTGAGATTATGCGGCCACTTCTGGAGTATATGCAATTTAAAGAAATGGCCGAAGCTTTTTCTGAAAGGGAAATTCTGGACAGAGATGTCTTTGCACGTACGGTAATCCCCTATTTCCAGGATGGGGTAACCGGCGAAGAACCTGAGTTGGATGTGAACCTCTTTCAATTGATAGATGCCTTCAAACGGATAGTTGATCAAAGGTTGCCCGGTGCTAAACTTACAGTCCAACATGAACAATGGTCTGTCAAAGACAAAACCGAACTTATCATAGCCCGACTCAAAGAAAAGGGGGCTATATTCTTTCGTGAAATCTTCAGTGAAGATCGAATGGTTTCGGAATTTATTGTAACTTTCCTGGCCCTTTTGGAACTGGTTCACATGGGTCTCGTGAAGGTATTGCAGCCCACATCAGAAGGTGACATTCGATTGATCCCCTCTTTTGATGAAAAGGGTGGAAACGGTAATGGATCATAATAGCATGAGCAAATCGTTGAAATTGATTATAGAGGCATTGTTGTTCGCATCGGACAGGCCACTCAATGTCCGTGAGATCCATGCCTGTTTGCCCGATGAGACCGGATCAAAAATCACCCAGGCGTTAAATGAACTTCAAACCGAATACGACGGCCTGAAAAGGAGTTTTGTCCTTAGAGAGGTTGCTCAAGGTTTTCAACTTAGGACACGGTCCGAGTACGCACCTTATGTTCTTAGAATGCTAAAGACCTCCCCCACCCGCTTGTCACGTGCTGCTTTAGAGACATTGGCCATCATAGCCTATAAGCAACCGATCCTCCGTCAGGAAATCGAAAGATTAAGGGGAGTTGATGTTGGGGGAATTTTAAGAACACTCCTGGAAAAGGATTTGGTCAGAATCATGGGCCGGAAAAATCTCCCTGGCAGACCGCTCATCTATGGAACAACCAAGAAGTTTCTTGCTGTCTTTGACCTTAAGGACCTGGGATCACTCCCAAAGTTAAAAGAAATCAGGGAATTCGGATCCGATGAAGAGGAGACGGTACCAATCTCCGAGGAAGAAGCTCAGATGGGTTCATCTGAGGAAAAAAATGACTGAACGATCACCAAAAAACAGGCATGCGCATGGCGAACAGGCCCAGAGGATCAACCGAATACTGTCCCTCGCAGGCATTACTTCCAGACGCAAGGCGGACGACTGGATCAAATCTGGCCGGGTCATGGTCAATGGCCGTTTGCTGAATGAGCCTGGTACCAGGGCAATCTGGGGTATTGATCGTATTTGCGTGGATGGTCAGGAAATCCCAAAACCATCTGCAAGGATCTATTTGCTGCTCAATAAGCCCTTTGCCTATATGTCCTCCCTTAGTGATCCGCAAGGCAGGCCTTTGGTCACAGATCTCCTAACGGGTGTTCCACAGCGGGTTTATCCCGTAGGACGCCTCGATTTTGATACACTCGGACTGTTATTTTTTACCAATGATGGTGAATGGGCATATCGTATGACCCATCCGCGCTTCCAGGTCCCGCGCACGTACAAAGTGACTGTACCCGGCATGATTAAAGATGAATCCGTAGCCCTTTTAAGGAAAGGCGTTCAACTACCGGACGGGAGCACGGTTCGATCCAAGACAAGTGTGATTACTCGCAGTGCAAGACAGAGCATACTCAGGATGACCATTACCGAGGGAAAGTCTCGCCAGGTGCGGAGGATGGTGGAAGCTGTGGGGCATAGTGTGGTGCACCTGATACGAACCGGCTTCGGTAAAATCACGTTGGGCGATCTAAAAGTTGGCGAATACCGCCACCTCGAAACAGTAGAGGTAGAATCAATGAAAAAATTAGTGGGCATGGTTTAACTTCAATTGAGTCAAACTCAATTGAAGTGGTATTTGGTATCCGGTACCGGGTACTGGTTTATAAGGAACGTTTTTCATTTTTTTTATTTACAGGCCGTATATTAGTGTTGTATGTGTAAATCTGTATTTTAGACCTCTCAATTCAACAACTCAACCAACATAGACTGGGCGGTTAACTCAGCGGGAGAGTGCCATCCTCACACGGTGGAAGCCGGGGGTTCAAATCCCCCACCGCCCACCATCTTATACTGTGCACGGCCTTGAATTTCGTTTCTTTATCAATTGGCTCACTTGATAGAGGAGTTTTTCATTTCTTATACTCGGCAGTCTCGTGCTAATCGCCACATAACTCCTTCCAGAACCTCTAAGCAATACGGTTAGTTACCTTCCAATGCTTTATAACTCTTAATACTATCTTTACTTATAATTACTTACCTTATTAATGAAATTCTTTTTGTACTTTACTTATTGGCACGTTTCAGTATAATTGCAGCCATGAAAGAGACACTTTCCTTTAAAATAGATCCCGCAATTAAGGACGCTATCCTGAAGCTTGCTCAAAAAGAAAACAGGTCATTAAGTAACTATGTCGTCACTGTCTTGATTAGACATCTCGAGATAAAGGGCATTGACTGGCGCAAGTAAGCCGGTGAAAAAGAAGGGATGTCCTAATCTGATGACATCGTCGCCATCTCTGCTCAATGACTAAATCCTTGAGATCTTGCTCAAGATACTACTCGAAAAAGCAGCACTCTGTCATACCATTAGGACCCCGTGTCAGCCCTCAATTTTGGCCAGCGAGTTGACACCACAACATCATGAGGTGGGATTTGGATTGACACACAAAAATAAATTCTCCTATACTCCTTCATCGAAAAACAACTTTTTATCTGACAAAACAGATTGTTGCCGCATTTGATATCTATGATGCGATGTTTCTTACTGCGGACAATTTTCTTTCTGACCTTGCTTCTAAAATGGGATTTAAGGTAGAAAAGGTATAGCTGAATAGTTACCCCATTCAGGTTCACGGTTCAGTGGTTCAGGGTTTTCGCCTTAGGCGGATGAGAGAGTGATAAAGAACAAACGGTTCGAAGTTACCAGAATTTTCGTATGACCGAATAAACCCGAAATCTAAAATCCAAAATCCCACAGATTTGGTTGCAATTTCTGCGAAATATGTGTAAAAGTGCTTCAGGTCACCCGGTCAAAGCCGAAACTGCCAATTTCCACTTTCTGTGAATGTATAGGGAAAGATTTCTT
>JAIVXD010000100.1:0-8052 GCA_048636195.1 Anaerolineales bacterium | reverse complement strand
CAGCACCTCTTTGTGGTTCTTGATGAATATGGAGGACTTGAAGGTCTGATCACGCTGGAAGATATCCTGGAGGAAATCCTTGGCAGGGAGATCATCGATGAATCGGATGAAGTGGTCGATAAGCGAGAACTCGCCAGACAACGTCGAAAAATGATAATTCGGAATTCGGAAGGCAGTGGGAATATCTGAATGGAAAAAGAGATTATTAAACTCATAGAACAAAAAGGACCCTTGACGGGGTCAGAGATATGGGAAACTTTTGGTGGCGATGGGATCATCCTGTGGCAGATCTGCAAAGGGTCCAAAAACCTGGCAATCCGAACCGTGGGCACACGGTACTTACGGCTGGACCGTCGGGTGGAAGGATTCGCAAGGCTGTCTCCATCAATCTGGCGGGAATTTTTGACCTACTCTGTCGTAGGCATTTCCGGGGACCCGGATCCACTTAAAAGCAGGACCATGGAATTGACCTCCCACATTGAAGCGGTCAGCAGAGCTAAACTAAAACTGGCCTACCATGTCGTTTCCGGTATTATAGGCCAGATTGAAAGCCTTTCTCTTCTTGATCACCGGCTCTGTTTCATTATTGCCGGGGACATTGTCTATAATATGGCTCACGATGTACCGCGTCCGGAGAGAAGTACGGGGAAACTTGTCAAAGGCTCGGATATAGATCTGGTTGTTATCGCCGACGATCAAACCCCTGATGACCTGATGAAAAGACTGGACGACGCTATCTACCAGGAAAAATACAGACTTCTCATTTCTCCCCACGTTAAAGAAGAGATCGACTATATTGTAAAGAAAGTTGTGCGGGTTAAGGAGCAGATCAGGTTCGAGACATTCAAACATATGGTTGCCTGTAAGATCCTCCATGAAGGCACGCTGCTGCACGGCAGTGAGGATCTCTTCAGAGATGTTAAGGCCATGCTACTTCAGACGGGGGTAGCTGATAAGATCAATGATCTTGAAAAGCGGGCAAAGATTTTCCGAAGGGATGCGGAGGAGTATCTTCTCCGCGAGGCACCTGAAAAGATAAGGGATGAAACGCTTTTTCTATTCCATCCCTCGGAGGAATCTGAAGAGTTTGAGTAACAGGTCACGTACTTGCACAATGTCGCGCCTTCCTTTTTTCCCTGCGACGTTTTCTTTTTGCCAGGGATTCTGCGTAAAGATATCGATGGTGCGCTTTCCATCGCTTGTGGAGCCATACCCAGTGATCGGGGTATTCTCTGATTACCTTTTCAATAATATCACTTTGTCTTTGCGTTCCTTCACGAATGCTGTTCTCATTATCGCTGGGTTCAATCTTGAGTTCAGGGAAAAATACAATGCGATGATGCACCATATCTTTTGAGCGGATTATGAACATGGGAACTATGGGAATATGAAATCTTTGAGCTAACGCAGGGACCAGTGTGAGGGTAGATGTCTCCTTGCCAAAAAACTGGCATGTGATTCCCTCTTTTGAACCTGCCTGTCGATCAGCAAAGAGAACCAGATCCTCCCCCTTTTTTAGTTTTCTAATTGCCGGTCGAAGTCCATTCTTTTGATACAGTATCCCTACTCCAAAATTTTCATTGAATGCGACTCTTTCTTTTTCAATAAACGGTATGTCTATTGCCCGGACTATAAAGTTGAGACGGTTTATTGTACTTGCATAGAGAAGATGGGCATATTCCCAATTCCCAAAATGGGCACCCAAAAGAATGACTGACGGGCTTTTTTTCTTGGCGGCAAGCAGATGTTCTTTCCCTTCGATGTCAACGAGCCTTTGCAATTCTTCCTTAGTGATGTATTTCAACCGTGCCCATTCACATGCAATCATACCAAATTGCTGAAAATTCTTTCTGGCCAGAGAAACTATTTCATTTTCTTCCTTTTCCTTTCCAAAGGCAAATCTTAGATTTCTCAACGCAGTCCTTCTTTGCTGAAAAGCCAGGAAATAAAAAAGAAGACCGAAACACCTCCCCAGAAACAACCATGTTTTTAAGGGGAAAATTCGAAAAAAGTAAGAGCCAAATATTGTCAGAAAAAAAACAACACGATACCATTTGTCAGATTTTTTTCTCATACGATTTAGAAATCTCCAGTTCCAACAAGGGTTAAACGATTAACGGTCAGAGATCATGCCTTCAGACGCATCATCATGTAGATACCCAGAAAGAAAAAAATCACATTTGCTGACCAGGCCGCAAGAACTGGTGGCAACAGCCCTGAAAGGCCGAGCGACCGTAAAAACCCAAGATTGATCAAATAAAGGAAACAGAGCCCTACGCCAAGGGATACCGCGAGCGGAGTTCCTCCTCTCTTTATCCCCAGGGCAACCGGAATCCCTATCAATACCATTAAAAGATTAACCAAAGGGAGCGCTAATTTGATATTCATATCAACCAGATATTCAGTATCATCATAGCCTTCAAGTCGAACTCTTTCAGCATATCGCTTCAGTTGCCAATAACTCATCTCCTCCGGCTTTCTGACAGGTCTGACGAAAACCTCAGGCCCTTCCGGGAGTTCTATTTGAATTTCGTCAAATTTCATGAGGCTGTATCCACCTTCGTCTTTTGCCTCCTGCACAATGCCTTCCTGTATTTTCCAATTATGCCCGGTCCAGATCCCTTTGCGTGCATCTATTCTTTTGACTAACTGAAACGATTTGTCAAAGAAATACAAACTGAGATCAGACATCACATTCCTTTTGCTGTCAAAGCGCCTGATGAGGTAGAAGGCATCAGTTCCCCTGTACCAAATATGATCATGTCCATAAAACCGTGTCGGGTCCCTTTCCTTCACTTCTACATTCCATATCTCATAGCTCCTGGAACTGGCGTATGGGACAATTAGCTCGGAAAACAGAAACATGATGGCTGCTACAAGTATGGAAACAAAAATAACCGGCTTTGAGATCTCGAAGATACTTATTCCACTCGCTTTCATTGCTGTGATCTCGTTGTTTTTTTTCATGAGGGAGAACATGACAATAATCGCGATCAATGTGGACACAGGTAGCATCTGAGTTATTATGAAGGGGGTTTTGTAAAGGAAGAACAAAAACATCACCCTCATGGGTACGTGCACATCCAGGAAATCATTTAGCCTTTGGACAAATTCTATTATCAGATATATGGACAGGGAGACAGTCAGGACCAGCGATAAAAGCTTGAAAAACTCTTTGCAGAAATATTTTGTCAGCACCCTCAATTGGTTATTACTCCGGCAAATCGTTCGTTACTATTCAGGTATCTCTTTTTTAGACAGGATAACAGGATAAACAGGAATCTATTTTTAAGTCATAAACAAGACCTTATTGTAATAATCCTGTAAATCAAATAAGATATCCTGGTAATATACCTTAAGGATAAATCCCGAATAAGGAATTAAGATAATCTCTTTGGGCCTTTCTTAAATGTGAAATGAGTATTTAAAAAATTTCAAATCAATCGGGGGCCAAGTTTAACCAAACTCTAATAAAAAATTTAACTCAATCACTTACCCATATAGCAAGGAACGGCCTATCAGGATAGTGAAAAGATTTACAAGAATTAAAAAAATCAAGTCAATCCTGTTATCCTGTCAAAGAAATACCTGTTCAAAGAAACGAATTTATCATTGGGTTACAAACATAGAAGATAATATAAAAGCCTATCACAGCCAAAAAATTGAGGTGTTCATTATTGTGAAATAAGATATTGAATCGGAAAAAGACCAACTCGCCTTTTTCATAAACCCTGAAATTCGGAATAAATCTATTCACCTCCCTGCAATATATTCTGTAGGGTTCTCCAAAAATCTTTCCCAGATGCTTCTCTTCCCTTTTTACACGGTTAGCCATATAAAAATAGTATATCACCACATAGGCTAAAACAAAATAAATATTACCTAATAAAAGCATACCACCTAAAATAACCAGGAACCTTCCTAAATACATTGGATTCCTGACCAGACTATAGGGGCCTCTCGCAGTAAGGACCTTGTTCTTTTCCAGGCTGCCTGATGACCATATTTGGATCAATTCCCCAAAAATAGAAACAGCAAAGGCAAGAAAATACAGCTCCAGTCGGCCGTAAATCAATATGAGAATAAGAAATACAATCCCCAGAAAAATCCTGCTTTTTACCAGTGCTTTTCGTAGTCCGGGGTGATTAAAGACCTTGTTTATAAGCTCCATAGGATCTACTTTCGTGAAAGATGGTAACCGTTCACGGGTTCACCGAAAACCTGCACTTTTGATTCGTGAGTTCAAACGGTGACCCCTGTCGAAGATCCCGTCTGAAGCGAAGCGGAAGCGGGGAACTTGTGAGCGCTTACGAAATGGTGGCACTATAGGGAACGATTTATGTTGTGTCAAGGATACCGCGAGGTATCCCAGTAAAACCGCGTCTGAAAATGTTCTATTGCTACCATACAGGAGTGAGTTACCTCTCCTCCATGCCCTGGGGTAACATGGTTTCAAAGCCCGCTGGTTTTTCAAGTTGGAAGATTTCTTTCGGTATAGCCTTATTGAAAACCACCTGTTTCAGGTCAAATGTCAGTTGACTGCCAGTTCGAGGATCGTTTAACCCTACTTTCCGCGCATAATAAATGCCATCCTCATTTTGAAAGTTTGAAAACGTAATTTTTATGTCCTGCCCGGGAAAAAACACCGAACATGGGGGACTGCTTTGCGGATGAAAATCAATGACCTGCACAAATTTCCCATTTGTGTTTAGAAGTGTGGCCTGATTTTCTTTCAAGGAAACAGCGCGATTATGTTTCCGTATAACCGGATATCCCCTTACAAAGGTCCATATCTGATCGGGGTCTAACATGCCCGGGAAAAACCCCGATGGATCAAAAGACCCAAGGGACCCGGAATAATATCTCTTCTCGCTGAAGGAAAGGATTTGGAATCTCTTTTCATTGAGGAGGATATGAAGAAGTGGGCGACCCCAGGGATGTGTGATTTCAATTTTGATTTTGCCTGAATCCCTAACACCAGCGATTAGAGTATTCAGTTCGGCTTCCGAACCGCGCCTTTTGATCGTTAAGCGACCTGAAGAGAAGAGTGCATGGACCCGCCTTTCCTGTTCCCGGCTCATGGAAATAAGATCGGTGATTTTCTTGTGGTCAAAAGGGCGAGATGGTTGCTGAACGGAGACAGGGGCGCAGCACTGGAAAAAAAAAGAAGCAAAAAGCAAAAGAAAGAATACACCCAGGGGAATTTGTTTATTCAGATTCAATTTTTTCCTTTAAGAAGCAGTTCAACCTCAATTATTTTTTGTTTTATCTTCTTTTCTTCGGGATGTTTCAGCGAAAGGGCCTTTTTGTAGTATATGAGGGCATTCTTGAAGTCTTTCTTTTTAAAGTAGACGTCGCCAAGATGTTCATTAATAGTTGGGTCTTCAGGAGTCAGCTTTGCAGCCTTCTCTAAGTAACGGAGGGCTTCACCATACAAACCCTTCTTGAAATAGATCCATCCCAGGCTATCTATTATGTAACCGCTTTCAGGCTTTAATTTTAAGGCCTTCTGGATCAGTTCCATAGCCTCATCCAGCTTTATCCCCTTGTCTGCGTATGTATACCCTATGTAGTTTAATGAGTCCGCGTGTTCGGGATCCATTTCCACGATCCGCTTCATCTGCTTTAGACATGACGCCTTATCGCCGGACTTATCGAGAAGTACGCCGAGACGGAATATAAGATCAATGTTTTTCTCATCCTGCTTTAGCCCGTTTTTAACAACCTCGATGGCTTTCTCGTATTCCTCCTTTGTTTCATAAACTGACGCCAGCATCAAATAGAGCTCAATTTTTTCTTTTTTCAGCGTAATGGCTTTTTCCATGACCCTGATGGCTTCGTCATATTTTTTCTGATCACTGAGGAGATATCCCATATGCATTTGAGCACTTATGAAATACTTTGACTCTGGCTTGATCTGCCCGAAGTGCTCCAGGGCTTTATCAATATCCCCTTTTTCTTCATAGGCTGTACCGAGATAGTACCTGGACTTGTAATCACTCGGCCAGGCGGAAACAATCAGGTTTAATTCCTCTATGGATTCATCGAGCTTTCCCTGTCTAAGATAGATTAGGCCAAGGGCCTGCCTTCCCGGTTCACCAGGCTTTGAATGCTCTTTGATTTCTTCTGTTTGCTGTTCAGCCTTTTCATTCTGACCGAGCTCGATGTATAGATCCACCAGCCTTTTCCTGGCCCCCATATTGTCAGGATAAAGCTCCAGCAATTTCTCATAGATCTCAACCGCATCCACGTTTCTGTCAGTCATCTGATAGAGCGTTCCCAGATCAAACATGGCGGGTTCCAGGGTCTCATTGAGTCTCAGTGCCTCAAGGAATGCCTGTTCAGCCTCTGCATGACGACTTTTTTCCAAGTTAATCCTTCCCCGGTAATAATGAGCGATGACAAGTTCGGGATTCCGTTCTAATATTATTTCCAACTGGTTGAGCGCCTCGTCGGATTGTTCCTTTTTGATTAGAATGGTAGTTAGAAGAAGTCTTATCCGGTCGTTTTCCGGATCAAGATCCACGGCCTTGCGGTACTGTTCTAAGGCAATGTCATCGTCACCCATGAGGGCATAAAGATCGGCAAGAAGTATCTTGCTTCTCACATTTTCAGGCTCCAGGTCTTCACATCTGAGCGCATATCTCAAAGCACCCGGGTAGTCTTTCATGCTTTTAAGAAGCAAAGCCATTTTTGTGCAGAGATAAGCGGATTCCGGGTCCTTTTCGATGGCCCTGGAAAGATATTTCCGCGCATCCTGGGGGTTGCCATGCGTCACGGCAATGGAGGCCAATGCAAAATTTTTGTAGGCCTCCAGGACATTGTCCATTTCTTCAGGGGATACTCTTCTTCCAGCTTCAGGCGACGCGGACTCCAAAGGTGTGACCCGGGGTGCAAGCCCAAAACATCCTGAGACGAGTCCTATTATAAGGAAAAGTGATAGGATGCCTGTAAGTCTCCGGTATCCGCATGAGGTTAACTCATTGCGGGTTACGGGTTCTTTTTTCATTTTATATGTGCGTGATGATTGCATTTTTGCCCTCATCCCCCTGACACCAAGTCGAGGAGACTACAAAAGTTCCAGCAATTCTCATTTTATAAAGTCAGAATACTCTTCTTCAAAATCCGGGATCTGTTCTTTGAGCCACTTTCTGATATTGATAGTAATTTTTTCCTGGATTTGGCGAACTCTCTCCCGTGATATATGATATTTGTCTCCAAGCTCCTGGAGGGTCAAGGGCTTTTCTGCCATAATCCGGTTATCAAAAATATCAGCCTTATTCCCGGAAAGTGTCCTGCGAAACTCCTTGAGCTTCTGTGTTAAGATCTGCCGCCTTTGATTTTTAGAAAGCTGCTCATCTGTGCTCATACCCGGGTCTGGCAGAAGAGCACCATAGGCTTCTCTCGAATCATCGCCAACAGGAGCGCTAAGGGATATCTCCCATCCCCCAAGACGCTGGCTCATCTCAACAACTTCCTCTTCTTTGACAGCAAGCCGCTCAGCCAAAAGCCTGGGTTCAGGACTAAATCCTTCGGCTATCAGCTTGTCTCGCTCCTTAGCCAAATTGAAGAACAGCTTGCGTTGGCTCTGAGTTGTTCCAATTTTGACCAGTTTCCAGTTATCCATTACGAATTTCAACATATACGCCTTAATCCAAAATGACGCATAGTATGAAAATTTTATGCCCCGATAAGGATCAAATTTCTTGACAGCCTGTAAAAGACCCAGGTTTCCTTCCTGGATCAAGTCTAACAGATTTTTTGTCCAGTACCGGTGGAAATCCATGGCAATTTTCACTACCAATCTCAGGTTGGACGTAGCCAGTCTGTAGGCGGCCTTCTCGTCATTTTTCTCTCTGACCCTTTTGCCCAGTTCTATCTCCTCCTCCCTGGTCAGCAGATTATACCTCTTTATCTCAAGAAGGTACATCTGAAGCGGATCATAAGGTACTAAGTTCCTATCTGGCTGGGCCACAGGGGCAAGGTCAAATTCGCTTTTTTTATCCCCTTTCTGGACTGGTTTGGTTTTTTTGTCTTTCATAATCATCACAT
>JAIVXD010000099.1:0-8088 GCA_048636195.1 Anaerolineales bacterium | reverse complement strand
AATCCCTAAATTCCTAAATCCATGTAAAAAGAACTTTTTACATGGGCATCAAGACTTGATATCTAACATTTAGGACGGGAAAGAACTGGCGCCCGGATTCAGGTCAGATCTGGCTGCTCCGCTACAGGTCTTCATTGTCTCTCTTGGACTTCAGGATACCCTCCAATTCTGCCATAAACTCATTGATATCCTTGAATTGCCTATAGACAGAAGCAAACCGGACATAGGCTACTTCGTCCCATTCCTTAAGTTTGTTGATGACCTTTTCCCCGATCTGCGAGCTGTCGATCTCTTTTTTCCCGAGTTCTTGAAAATGGAGCTCCAAAGAGTCAACAAAGTCTTCGATCTGTGTCATGCTAATCGGCAGCTTCTGGCATGCCAAACGGATTCCGGAAATAATCTTTTCTCGATTAAAAGGCTCCCGCCGCCCGTCCTTTTTTACAATCATAGGCAGGACATCTTCCAGTTTCTCATATGTGGTGAATCTTCTCCCGCAATCCAGGCATTCCCGCCGTCTCCTTATCATCCTCCCGTCCTTACTTAGCCGGGAATCGATCACTTTATTGTTGACTATTGTGCAGTATGGACACTTCATAGGGCAAACCTCACAATTTCGATACCTGATTCTGTTATCATTTGATCAGCCAGTGGGTCATCATAGCCTTTTTCATAAAAGATTTTTCCTATCCCCGCATTGATAAGCATTTTGGAACATATTACGCAAGGCTTATTTGTGCAATAAAGGGTTGATCCTGCAATTGATATTCCGTGATAAGCTGCCTGGATAATAGCGTTCTGCTCCGCGTGAAGCCCCCGGCAGAGTTCATGCCTCTCACCGGAAGGAATAGATGCATTCTGCCTTATACAGCCAACCTCCTCACAATGTTTAAGTCCTGCAGGGGCTCCATTATAGCCTGTTGCAAGGATTCTTTTATCCTTTACCAAAATAGCGCCCACATGCCGCCGCAGGCAGGTGGATCTTTTGGCCACCATCTCGGCTATAGTCATAAAGTATTCCGGCCATGAAGGTCTGGACAACTAATCGCCCTCTTCCATATGCTGATAAATCGGAAAGCCGCTGCACAGATCTAAGACGGCCTCTCGTACCTCTGTCAGTATGTTATCAGACCCAGGGTTTTCCAGTACCTTCCGAATGAATCCCGCTATTATCTTCATTTCATCTTCCTTCATGCCCCTGGTGGTTATTGCTGGAGTACCCAGTCTCAGCCCGCTGGTTATCCGAGGACCCCTTTTATCAAAGGGCACACTGTTCTTATTTACAACAATACCTGCCTGCCCCAGGGCCCCTTCCGCTTCCTTCCCTGTTATTCCCTTTCGAGTCAAATCTATCAAAATCAGATGATTATCGGTTCCTCCTGTTACCAGGTTAAAACCTAAACCCATAAGCTCCTCAGCGAGCACTCTCGCATTGGTGACCACCTGCCTCTGATAACCGGAGAATTCCGTTCTCAATGCCTCTCCAAAGGCAACTGCTTTGGCAGCTATGATGTGCATAAGCGGTCCCCCCTGGATGCCAGGAAAGACGGCCTTGTTCAACCTTTCTGCATGCTCTTCCTGTGATAGAATTAGACCGCCCCTGGGACCTCTCAGGGTTTTGTGGGTGGTTGTTGTAATGAAATCTGCGGTTCCAACAGGAGAAGGATGAAGGCCCACAGCAACCAGGCCCGCGATATGGGCCATGTCGGCCATAAGATAGGCCCCTGTTTCAGAGGCAATTTCAGAGAAACGGTAAAAATCTATGCGTCTCGGATACGCACTGGCGCCGGCGATAATGATTTTGGGCTTGTGTGCTTTAGCCAGATCTCGTACTTGATTATAGTCGATCCGCTGGCTTTTCTGATCAAGGCCATAAGACACTGATCTGTAAATCATACCTGAAAAACTCACAGGGCTGCCGTGGGTCAGGTGCCCACCATGGGAAAGATCCATCCCCAAAATCAGATCGCCGGGCTTTAAAACACTCAGGTAGACTGCCATGTTAGCCTGGGATCCGGAATGGGGCTGAACATTTACATATTCCGCTCCAAATAATCTCTTGGCACGTTCAACAGCCAGTCTTTCAACCTCATCGACATATTCGCATCCTCCGTAATATCTGGCGCCAGGGTATCCTTCAGCATATTTATTTGTCATCACATTTGCCTGCGCCTCAATCACAGACTCGCTGGCATAGTTCTCGGAGGCAATCATGAGGAGATTATTCCGCTCCCGATCAATCTCTGCTTGAATCGCCCGGTGAACCTGGTGATCAGTTTCTTGCAACCTTTTCTCTTTCAAAACAGGCCTCACATACCCTCATGGTTGTGTCCTAATCGCACATATCCTGTCACCCTTGAGATCATGGCTCATAGGCCTTGAAGATCAAAGAGGCATTTGTACCGCCAAATCCAAAAGAATTCGACATCGCAGTTCTGACCTCCGCCTGCCTTGCCACGTTGGGAACGTAATCCAGGTCACACTCCGGATCGGGGGTTTCATAATTGATAGTAGGCGGGATAACACCGTGCTTTATTGTAAGTACTGAAAAAACTGCCTCTACGCCCCCTGCCCCCCCAAGAAGGTGCCCTGTCATTGATTTGGTCGAGCTTACGGCAAGCTTGTAGGCGTGTTCCCCAAACACGGCCTTGATAGCCTTGTGCTCTGAAAGATCATTCAGTTTCGTAGACGTACCATGTGCGTTAATGTAATCCAGGTCTTCAGGTTTTAACCCCGAACAATCAAGGGCCATTTGCATGCAATGAATGGCTCCTTTACCTTCAGGATCCGGGGCGGATACGTGATACGCATCGCTACTCAGGCCATATCCAATTATTTCCGCATAAATGGGAGCTCCCCGCTCAAGGGCCTGTTCCAGTTCTTCGATAACCAGTATACCTGCGCCCTCCCCAATTACAAAACCATCGCGATCTAATTCAAAAGGGCGTGAGGCCTTCTCGGGCTCTTCATTTCTGGTAGAAAGGGCACGCATGGCGCAGAAACCTCCAACGGCCAATGGGGTCACTACTGCTTCAGCTCCTCCGGTAATCATAGCGTCTGTAATACCCTCCCGGATTAACCTGAAGCTCTCTCCAACTGCATGACAGCTCGCTGCACAGGCTGTCTCTATGGATAAGTTGGGTCCCTTTGCCCCAAACTCTATGGCAATTTGTCCGGGGGCCATATTTGCGATTATGCCAGGGATAAAGAACGGACTAATCCTGCGGTGACCCTTTTCCAGGAGGACCTCATGATAATGCTCCAGCATGCCCAGACCACCTAAGCCCGAACCGGTTACACAACCAACCCGATAGGCGTTGGAAGCATCAATCTTCAGCCCCGAATCCTCCATCGCCATCCTGGCTGAAGCCATAGCATAATGGATGAATATGTCGAACCGCCGGATCTGCTGCTTATCCATGAAATCTTCAGATCTAAAATCCGTCACCTCACCGGCTATTTGGGACTGAAAAGAGGAAGCGTCAAACTTCGTGATAGTTCCAATCCCACTCCTGCCGGAACATGCGGCTTCCCAGTTTTTTTCAACACCTGTACCCAAAGGAGTGACCATACCTAAGCCAGTCACCACAACCCTTCTGGTCATTTTACTGTTCCTTTTCTAATAATACTCTCTCAGGATACCCCACCCTGCAGGCTATTTCACCTACTCTCCTGAGGCTTTTTTAACGTAGTCAACGGCGTTCTGTACGGTCCCTATCTTTTCTGCATCTTCATCCGGGATAGAGATATCAAATTCTTCTTCCATTGCCATAATTAGCTCCACCTGATCCAGCGAATCAGCGCCCAGATCATCAACAAAGGAAGCCTCGGGAACAACGTCCTTTTCAGCCACATCTAACTGTTCACAGATAATCTTCTTAATCTTCTCCTCAACGGTTGCCATATAACACTACCTCCCAAAAAATTTGTCTTCTTAACAATAAAAATTAACTACATAGAGCCTCACATATACATACCACCATTTACATGGATGATTTGACCTGTAATATAACTCGCCGCATCCGAGCAAAGCCAGTAAGCTGCCTCCGCCACATCTTCTGGTTTGCCCATTTTGCCCAAAGGTATCTGCCCGATAAAAAATTCTCTGACTTTTTCAGGAAGTACAGAGGTCATCTCAGTATTAATAAATCCGGGCGCAATAGCGTTCACGGTAATTCCCCTCGCTGCTACCTCCCTGGCAATGGTCTTGGTGAACCCCATGATTCCGGCCTTAGAAGCAGCATAGTTTGCCTGCCCAGCATTTCCTATCTGACCAACGACCGAAGCTATATTGCAAATGCGGCCTCCCCTCTGTTTGATCATTGATCTCACTACTGCGTGGGTGCAATTAAACACACTCTTCAGATTGACTCTGATGACGGTATCCCACTCATCCTCAGTCATCCGCATCAGAAGGGCATCCCTGGTGATTCCGGCATTATTCACAAGCACATCTATCTTCTCATACTTTAAAAGGATACCTTTAAAAAAGGAAGCAACAGGTTCAAAGGAAGATACGTCTATCTTATGGCTCTCCGCAATCACACCTCGCTGGGCCAATTCATTCAGCGTCTTATTCGCCTCCACTTCATCAGGATCATAATGTGCGATAATGATTCTGGGCCTGTCTTCTGCAAACCTCAAAGCCACGGAACGGCCTATGCCTCTTGACCCACCCGTAATGACCACCGTTTTTTGATGCCCGTTACCCACGATACTTATCCCTTTCAAAAATAAAAACCCCACGCACAAGAACGTGCCTTTGATCTGCCCGCAAAGGGGCCTTTGGGCGTAAACAAGAGAAGCACTGGAGTATTTATACTACCCATCAGGAGCTAACTTCTTTTGCCATAAAATTGTTAAATTGAAAAGTCATTTTTTCCAGAACACGGTTACTTACATACAGGGCTGCCATTTTAATGGCATTCTTAATGGCCCTGGATGAAGAGCCCCCATGACAGATAATTCCAACCCCATTAATACCCAGCAGTGGGGCCCCTCCGTATTCCTCATAATCCAATTTGCGCCTGATATTTTCAAAAGATCGGCGACCAAAGAGGAGTGCTGCCCTGCCTGAAAGTGTACCCGTAAGCCCCATCTCCAACATTCTGGTTACCGCTTTTGCCATTCCTTCACTGAGTTTCAGGGCCACGTTCCCGACAAAGCCATCACATACGATAATCTCTACATCACCTGAAAAAATGTCACGACCTTCCACATTTCCCACAAAGTTAAGTGGGCTTTTTTCAAGCAATTTCCGGGCCAAGCGGACCTGTTCGTTACCTTTACCACCTTCCTCACCGATACTCAACAGACCTATTTTGGGGTTCTCCATTCCCAGGTAGGAACTGGCAAAGGCATTCGCCATTACACCGAACTGGAAAAGATAAGTTGGACGGCAATCGACATTCGCCCCAACATCTATAAGAATCACAGGCCCTTTCTCGGCGGGCAAGATCCCGGCAATGGCAGGCCTATCCACCCCCTTCATACGGCCTAATGTCAGAATGCCAGCAGCGAGTGTGGCACCCGAATTTCCTGCACTGACCACCGCATCGGCATCGCCCTTTTTTACCAGATCGAAGGCTACCATTATGGAGGCATCATTTTTTTGTCGAACTGCCTTTAAGGGCGATTCATCCATCCCCACCACGTCTTCGCAGTGATGCACGGTGATATGATCCCCGGGAGAATATGAACAGAGCACATCCGAAATGGCCTCTCTATCACCAACAAGGGTAACATGTATCCCCAAGGCATCCGCAACCTCAACTGCGCCCTGTACCACCATTTCCGGAGCTTTATCTCCACCCATGGCGTCCACAGCGACGTTCATACTAACTCTCTTCGGTCTCAACTATGGTTTTACCCCTATATGTCCCACACTCGGGGCAAACGTGATGGGGCAATACAGGCTCATGACAATGGGGGCAAGTGGCGACACCCGGCATATTAATGCTATCATGGGCTCGCCGCATATTTCGTTTGGATTTTGACTTCTTCTTTTTGGGTACAGCCATAACGTAGGTTTATTCTCCTTGAAATTTTACTTTTTTTAGTTTTGAAAAACCGGGATGCCCTTTTCCTCTCAGGCACTCACACTTTTTCATGTTCAAGTTGATTCCACACAAGGGGCACAGCCCGGCACAGTCTTCCCTGCAAAGGCCTTTCATGGGCAGTGACAAATAAATTTGTTCTCGGACAATATCATCCAGCCGAATCTCACTATCCGTGATAAACTCAACCGACATATCATCTTCTAATAGTTCAATTTCGTTTTGTCCACCCGGTGAAGGGGCAATTGTAAGAAAGAAGCTAAACCCAGCATCTATATCACGCTGATAGGGCTCAAGGCACCTATCACACCTAATCATGAGCCGCCCTGCCAAGCGACCATCCACCAGGTATTTGGTGCCCGCCTTAGAGACACTTATATGAACATTCAGAGGGCCAGCCAGCCCCAGAACCTGACCATCTCCCTCTTCATGCCCCCACCAACCTGGTTCAAGTGTATAATCGAAGTCCCGGGGACCGCGGGAAATGGTTCTTATGTCAATGTTCATTGAAAACGAACCTGTTAAAAACTGACTATGCTTTTAATAAGTTAAGATGGCATATATATATCACACCTGCCTTTTGTCAAGAAATTAATCAACTCAGTGCCCGAACAAAGGGAAGAAAAGGCTTTAATTCAGCAAACATAAGTCTTGAAATTTTTCTTTTTTTATTGACAGTTACGGCCTTTTTCTATTATAATTAAACAATAAACGTACAAACTGGATATTCTGTCAATTTCGATTTTGCCTATGTGGAGATATAGAGAACGACTAAATTACTACGAAAAACTGAGGCGTTCACTATATGAGGTTTTAAGAGACACCCTCGAACGCCGATTGATGAAAGTTTCCCTTATTGATTCCTTTTACAATTATCAGGAGAACAAGGTTGAATACAACTTTCTCGACAAGAGTGAGCTTAAACCCAAATCGAAGAAATTTGAAAAGGAATCAGATCTGTTCAACACGTTTATTGTTATTTTTTGCGAAGGCATCGTCAGCCCCCAGATAAAAAATTATATCCGCTTTTTCCCTGAAAATACCGTTATTAAAAAAAACCTTGAATACCTTGCCAATTTCTCTTTGTACAAACGGTTTCATCAAAATTTGCGGCACTTTTACAGCCCCGGTTTTTTGGAATTCCTCGAAAAGCTGATAAATGTCGATTACGCCCTCCTCATTCAACAGGACCCCACTGTTAAAAAGAAGTATAGATATTCATTGACACATCTGCACGTCAAAATTGACTGGCCCATTGCAGATGCGGCAGAAGACCTGGCCAAATGGCTCAGATACGTTCAAAATAATTTGTACGAAAACAGTGACAAAGAGGCGCGTGTTCTCCAGAATAAGCTCTTTGAATACTACGGCTGCCATCACAGTGTTGGGGGACGACGGACTGCAGGGCTCATTGCTGCCCAGCTTCTAAGAAAAATGAATCACATTTCAACCGTGTTTGTCTCCAGTTCGGAGTCACGATCAATGTATAAATATTCTGAGCGAGGAACTTCGAAATTTTATCTCATACAATTGACCAAAGCACAGGTCAATGCCCTGGCACAGAGAGAAGGCGTGGATTCCGACGTCTTCACATCCACTTACCTATACCCGGCCAAAGGCTATTACGTAGGGATCTCTGAGGCATCTTACGGCCCCACAGTTCATTCCAAGCCCCCTGAGGATGGTAAACTTCGCAGAATCAAACCGGCCTACAACTGGCTTAAGCTTCGTGACGAATTTCTCCATCCAAAAGTTGATGCCCTGGAAGCCAGGCCAATTAATTATAACTGGGTTTACAGCACCACAGATTGACGTTCAGAATAAACCAGACATCCAGATAACGCTGCCATTTGAGCGTGTATACCTGTCCATCATCGGCTAAGACCTTGAAATAATCATGGTCTTGCCCGCACCAGCGGTCCAGGACCTTCGTCACCTGATATTTCTGCTGATCCACCACGAAATAAAGAGGCCGTTCGTTTGCTTTGTAACCTGAATACGCTATAACTTCAACAACTTGACCTTCCTCAGACAC
>JAIVXD010000098.1:0-8137 GCA_048636195.1 Anaerolineales bacterium | reverse complement strand
CCGGAAAAGTGCCTAAAGTGAACTAAAGTTCGAAGTGCCTAAAGTTAAGGAGTCGCTTCGCTCCGGCTATTCACATAAATGTAGACAGAATTTCACAGATAAGAAGATCAATCTCCAAATCTCTCAATCTTTTAATTCTTAAGCAGGATACGCCGGAACCAAACAGGTTGTAAAAAGTTGAATAGCCGTTCATTCTTTTGAGGGCCTTTACAGCAAAGGCTTTCCCGGCTATACAACAATTTTTTTGCGCAATTTGAATACAAATTTATTTAAAAGGTACTAAATAGTCAATAGTCAGTAGTCAATAGTCAATTGCCCAAAACATAGGAGTATGTACCTGAATTAGCATGTTTCCTTTTTTCCATTTGACTGGTTAAAAATTATGGGAATTTACCCAACATCTCTCGAAAATTTAATTGAGCAATTCACCAGGCTTCCCGGAATTGGGCAAAAATCTGCCACACGAATGGCGCTGTTTGTATTGAGGAGCAACAAGGAGCTGGCTGAAGGTATGGCCAAAAGCCTGATAGAGGTGAAAGAAAAGATCAGGTTCTGTTCCATATGCTTTAACCTGACCGATGATGAGTGCTGCTCTATCTGCCGGGACGAAAGTCGAGCAGATGGTACCATATGCGTTGTGGAAGGCCCCGGGGATCAACTGGCCCTGGAAGAATCCGGGACCTTTAAAGGCAGATACCATGTCCTTCATGGTGTCCTTTCCCCGTTGGATGGTATTGGTCCGGAAGATTTGAAGGTTGGGGCCCTTCTCAGTCGGATAGACCGTGAAGGGATCCGGGAGGTAATCCTGGCCACTAATCCCACCACGGAAGGTGAAACGACCGCCTCATTTTTGGCCAACCTTTTGTCCCAAAAAAACAGAGACTTGAAAATAACCCGAATTGCCCTCGGTGTTCCCATGGGAGGGGATTTAAAATATATGGACCGTATGACCCTTGAGCACGCCTTAAGAAGCCGGATACTGATCTGCTCATGATATCCAAAGCCGTTCTCAGTGAAATATCGGATATTGTTGGCCTTGAACACCTGATTACGGCTGAAAAAACCTTGGCCGAATACGCCACCGATGCCACCAAGCTGGAGTTCATGCCAGAAGCGGTGGTCTTTCCTGGAAACAGCCGGCAAGTCTCCCAGATTCTTCAGTTAGCAACTGAAAAAGGTTTCCCTGTTGTCCCCAGGGGAGCGGGAAGTGGCATGAGCGGTGGGGCCCTGCCCGTAAAAGGTGGCCTTGTTATGGGCATGAGCCGGTTTGACCGTATCCTCACCATTGATGAGGACAACCTTATCTGTAAAGTGGAGCCGGGTGTTATTACAGGCCGTCTTCAGGAGGCCGTTGAAAAAGTTGGACTCTTTTACCCGCCAGATCCTGCCAGTTTAAACATCTCCACTCTCGGGGGCAATGTGGCTGAGTGTGCAGGCGGGCTAAGGGCCGTAAAGTACGGCGTGACAAGAGATTATGTTTTGGGGTTGACAGTTGCGCTTCCCACGGGTCAGATCATTAAGACCGGTGTGGAGACCATGAAAGGCGTCGCAGGCTATGACTTGACCCGGCTTATCATTGGATCTGAGGGGACCCTTGCGGTCATTACTGCCATCACCCTTCGCCTGATCCCAAAGCCTTCGGCCCGAAAGACCATGATTGCTTTTTTTCAGGACGTTCCCTCGGCCGTTAAGACCGTCTCTAACATCATCCGAAACAAGATCATTCCAACCATCCTTGAATTTGTGGACAGGCTCTGTCTGGAATGTGTCAGAGAGGAGATGGATCTTCCTTTTCCTGCTCAAGCCGGAGCCATGCTCCTGATTGAGGTAGATGGCGATGATATGCTTGTGGAGCTGGAGGCAGAAAGGGTTCGGGAAGTGTGCGAACGTGGAGGGGCTCTCAAATTTGAAGCTGCGACAGATAAGGAAGAGGCAGACAGGTTATGGGAAGCCAGGAGAAACATTTCACCCTCACTCTATAAATTAAGACCTCACAAAATCAGTGAAGATATTGTTGTCCCCAGAAGCCGGATGGCTGAATTGGTCGGTTACCTGGCCGAATTGAGCCAACAGTATGGTCTTCCCATCCCGGCCTTCGGACACGCGGGCGACGGGAATATCCATGTAAATATCATGCTTGATAAGAACAATGCCGGGGAGCTGGAAAATGCCAATGTGGTGGTAAAGGCATTGTTTAGAAAAGTCATTCAGTTGGGAGGAACCATTACAGGAGAACACGGCATTGGCATTACTAAAGCTCCATATCTTGAAATGGAAATCCCCCGGGCCGGACTGGAACTTATGTCCAGGATAAAGCAGGCCTTTGACCCCGGAGGAATTTTGAATCCGGGTAAGATATTTAGTGTAAGAAATGAAAATGAATAGTAAAAACCGATCCTTTCCCGACTATATTGTTTTGGGTGTTAAGGGCTTTTGCATGGGCGCATCTGATGTGGTCCCAGGTGTTTCCGGCGGAACCATGGCCTTTATCCTTGGTATTTACGAAGAATTGATTGATGCCATAAAATCCTTTGACCTGAAGAGCTTTCAATTTTTCGTGACCTTGAAATTCCGGCCTCTGCTTGGCCGCATCTCCTGGCAGTTTCTTCTGGCTGTGGGTATTGGTATTTTTACGGCAATCTTCACTCTGTCCAGTCTCCTCAGCTGGCTCCTCCAAAACAGGCCTGTTTTTATATGGTCTTTTTTTCTGGGGCTGATTCTTGCCTCTGTGGTGAGTGTCAGCCGACGCGTTGAAGCGTGGAGGATTTTAACATGGTTATGTTTGGTGGGTGGCACTCTGGGCTCCTATTTTCTGGTGGGTCTGGTGCCGGTCTCCACACCCAATGATTATTGGTTTCTTTTCCTTTGTGGGGCTGTTGCCATTTGTGCCATGATTCTCCCGGGAATATCCGGTTCCTATATCCTGGTCCTTTTGGGCAAGTATCAATATGTGCTTGATGCGGTCAACCACAGGGATTTTCTTGTGCTTGGTTTGGTGGCCGCAGGCGCCTGCGTTGGTATTATCGCATTTGCCCGCATATTAGGGTGGCTATTAAAAAACTACCATGACTTGATGGTGGCCACACTGACCGGACTGATGATCGGCTCGTTGCGCAAGATATGGCCCTGGAAGGAAGCACTGGAGAGTGTGGTAGATGCACACGGCCAGATGGTACCCCTTGTCCAGTCAAATATCCTGCCCGGGCAATGGAACGGCGAGGTTTTGGCTGCCCTCTCTTTAATGGTGGCCGGCCTTCTCGCGGTACTTTTTTTGGACCGGCTGGGGAACCGAGTAAAATGAGATTAATAGGACGCGTTGATATTTCCCAGGCCCAGGAGCTTAAAGAGCACCATCACCGTTGTATCTCTTTCGTCTGTTTCTGCGCCAAGCTCTACACCCCAACACTGGCTGTCGTAGCCCAGCCAGTAACCGTTAGAAATGTTTGTGTCGAGAAGTATGTCCCTTTTTATTGAAGCGCCTACCGAAAATCCGTAAGCCAGGTTTAGAGCGAACGCAGCGCTTACAGTCTCCTGGATGTCTCTCTCGAATACATAATCTATCTTGAAGGTGTCTTTTCTCCCTCCTGACCGTTTAAAGAACAGGTCAAGGGAGAGACCTGCCTTGGTTATTTCCTGGTCATAATAATCCCAGTTCACCCGGCCAAGAAAGTCAATGTTGCCAAGGGGTTGCACTCTCATCGTGGCATTCAGGGGTTCAAAGGGCCTCCTTTTTTCCCCGGGCTCCGTATGGCGCCTTTCCTCGTCAATGTCATAGGCCTGAGTAAGCGTTAAGGTGACCCACTGGTGGTAACTCACTCCCCCCTTTTTGTTCTCAAGGCGGGCGTTTAAGTAATTTTCAAGGGAAAAGGCGATCCTGTTTTTCCGGCCATCGGCGTCGATAGGTTCGAACCAGGGGCTCTCAACATCTTCGTCTTGAGGAACCAGGTAGGTGTAACTGAGCACAGGGCGCATTCGGTGCTTTAGTCTTTTGGCGCCCCACCAATTAAAGTCATAGACCCGCTCCAGATCGGTCAGAAGCTTGGCGCCAGTCTCATAGGCTCTTTTATATTGATGGTCCGCGCTTCCCTTGCCCTCATTGAACCACTGAGCATTAAAGCTATAGCGAAAGGAAGGCTCAAATTCCAGGTAGGGGCCAAACCACAGGGGGAAATTTAGCTCGGGAGATACGGACGCTCGATGGCCTTTCAGTCCCTCTTCTCGCCATACATAATCGTAGTTAGAGTCCAAGTTGAAAAATACGGGAAAGTCCATTATCTGTTCTGTGGGCAGGACAAAATTGAGCCCCAGCAGCGGTTGAGGCGTTTCGTCTTGCAGGTCCGGATCTGCTGCCTGCTCATAATAGCTCGACCCGGCCTGGAGACTATAGTTATCCCAGTCACGACTGAGTCTGAGGTTGGATGTCCTCAAAGGCGAACGTTTTTCAAGAACCGGACGTCCGAATTCTGTGACCAAATCCGGCCTTGACGTTAAACCAAAAAGTCCTTCCTGAAATTCCCTAAGGTAATCCTGATCACTTACATAATCCGCATCCAGACGTAACTCAACGCCCAAAGGCAAATCCTGATCCGACTTGCCCAAGAACCAGTACCGGATGTCATTTGTTCGATCAAAGGGGCTGATCTTAACATCGTCCGGATCACTCAGGTCCTTTTCTTTTTTGTCAGAAAGGATATTAAAGAAAAAAGTCCCATCTGAATCCTCATCCAGGAGATAGCGGAACTCCAGGCCCTGCATATAACCGCGTTTGGCCATATAACGCTGATAAAATGTGGCGTCTGTTTGGTCAGAAATGGCCCAGAAAAACGGCACCTCCATATCAGCCCCGTTGAGTGTGGAATACCCAATCCTGGGAGGCAGGAAACCGCTCTGGCGCTTGTTAGTGGCCGGAAAAATCATATAGGGCATATATAAAATGGGGATTTTGCCAACCCTAAAGGCAGCATGTTTCACGGTTCCGTAGCCTTCAACAGTCACTCTAATCTCTGATCCCGTAATGCTCCAGTCAGGTTTGGTGCCGTCGCATGTGGTCAATTTACATTTTTTTATGAGGTAGCTGTCCTTGCCTGTTTTTTCCATGACATCGCCGCTGACATAAAAGTGGTTCTCACTTAAGAAAAGACGGCCCTTTGTGATCTTACCGGTTTGGTTTTCAAGATCAAATACTCCCTGCTCGCCCGTAAGAATATCTCCGCCGGACTCAAGCCGAAAACCTTCGGATACCTCAGCAATTCCCGTTTCTGTATTGTAAACTGCTTCTTGCGCGTGCAGGGATTGGCCCCCTTTTGTGATGACAACATCACCTTCAGCAACGATGACCCCTTTATCCTTGTAAGTGAGGCTCTTAGCCGTAATCTGCCAGGGCGTTTCGTCGTCCCCAAGGAGACTATCCGTTGAAAACTTGTCTTTGGAAAAGGAACACTGAGGCCTGAAGGCACACAATAAAAGAATGGCCAGGAGAATGGGCATCATTATGGTATAACGGATGCGGATGAGGTAGCCCCTTTTTGGATTGATTATTGATTATTGACTATTGATGATTGAACTGTATTTCTCATGTCGCAATTGTAGCAAATTTCTTTCCTGAAACCTGACACTCAACACCTGAAACTTAACCTCTCAGGGAAACGTCAAAGTCAGATTGAATCCGATCAAGAAAATCCCCCTAAATCCCCCTTTAATAAAGGGGGACTTAATATTTCCCCCCTTTGACAAGGGGGGTAGGGGGGATTTTGAAATCAAAAGCATTTCCTTTTAATATCACTATGTTAGATACAACTTTGGTAACTTCTCAATAAGTTCGGGTGGAGTTTATCCCTGGCCCAGACCTGTCTTTAAGGGTTTTAGTTTATGATTTCAACTTTCGAATAATTTCAGATAAAGCGGCGTATTTACGGCAAGTCGCACCAGGGCGGGCCGTAAGGATTTTATAAAAGGCTCACGCCTAAACTCCGAAAGGATATACGGCCATTGTCATTCGCTTAAGGCATTAATCCGGTTGTGAGCCCCCTCTTATTGAGTTACGTCAGGCCAAGCTAACTTATTGATATTTATTCATTAGTGTTCTATAAATAGGTGTTTTGAAGCTTTAAGATGCTGTTCTCAGGAGTAAAATAGTCTTGGTAAGGAGTAGGTGAGAAGTCATTAGGAATTTATTAATTCTAAGGCATTCCCCTTTCTATTTCATTGAATAAGAGTCAAACGGAGACGTGACCCTTTTCAAAGGTAAGGAATTGGGGAATTGAGGGTTCGAAGACAGCAGATCTATCTTTCAACAATATGCATTTCTTCCGAAATTTTGTTAACCGCTTCCCGGGCCGCGTTTAATATCACGGGAACGTCTGTTTCCATCAGACCCAGAAATTCAAGGGCGTCGTCTTCTATCATATACATAAACGCTTCGATTCCGTCCATCTGAGCCATGGTGCTTTCCGATTCCTCAATGGATTTCAACATGTTGGCAATGGAGTTTGCCATGAAAACAATATAGGACAGTTCATCTGAGCGGCTCTTGGAAGGATCATGATGATATTTTATGGCTTTGGAAATGGCCTGGGGGATATTCCAATGTTTACAGACTTCGAAGCCAATTTCGGCATGATCCAGACCGAGGATACGCCGTTCGGCGGCAAGCATTGAATTGCGGCCCCCGGCGGTGAGCCGGTTGAAATCTTCCTTGCGGTCGGCGACATAACGGTCAAGGACCAGTTTACCCACATCATGAATGAGTCCCGCGGAAAAGGCATCATTCTCCAGATCGGGGTTTTTCCGCAACGCGATGATGCGGGAAGCACTTGCGGCCAGCAGCGAATGGTGCCAGGTGCCCTCCGAGTCCAGTTCGTACCCCGCCAGTGTCTTTCCCATTAGCGAGGAAGTGCCGGCCATGGAAACGAGTTGACCAATGATATTGTATCCCAACAGGCTGGAAGCATGTCGGATCGAGGACACCTTTCCCTTAAGCCCGTAGTAAGCGGAATTGGCCAGTTTTAAAACTTTGGTGGCAATGGCCTGATCCGATTCGAGCAACTCAGCCAGTTCCAGCATTTCCGAATCGGGATCGCCTATAATCTCGCGGGCTCTGAAGATGACTTGAGGCATCGGTGGCAAATCATTTAACTTGCGAAGCACACGCTGCCGGAAATCGCCGTTGCCTGCGACCGTCCCGTCTGTCGTCTCAACCGAGCTCCCCGAAAAGTCGGATTCCGTCTCTGTGGGTATCGTTAAGGAACCACCGGGAACTTGTGCCGAACCCTTGCGAAACGCCTCCAAATCCAATTCAATCATCTCCTTGCATTGCAGACAGCTAAAGGCAATCTTCTTTTTGGGAGGCAGTTTTTCATTCGGAATGTCGTAACTCTTTTTACAGCTTGGGCATTCAAACTTCATGATATTCAACTCTTCTCTATTGCTTTGATTGAATCCGGTTCGTGGATTTTTGGCCTCTGCCGAATCCTGATTTTCTCCTGCAACAGGCTGCAATGAGCCGTGCCGGTTTCAAGGCTAATATCGACCTTATGCGTGAGAACTTTAGCATAATCATCGTTCAGGTGACCTCATCACTGACACACAGGACAATTTTCCTATGCTCCCCTCTAAAAAAATCAGCTTCTTATCATTTCCTTGCGGCTCCAATTCAGATCTTTGAATCCCGCTTGCAGCGGGCCGTGCAAGGCCGTTCTTTCATGCCGTTATGGTAAAAAAAAGGGGTCTTGCTGTCGGCAAGACAAAACGCGGCAAAGGCACCAAGATCATGGCCATCGCAGACGCTGCTGGTCTTCCTGTCGCCGTTCACATTGAAAGCGCTTCGCCCCATGAAGTAAAACTGGTTGAGCCGACCATCGATAGTAGCTTCGTCAGCAAGACTCCGAGGCGTTTGATTGGCGACAAGGCCTACGACAGCGACGGATTGGATAGGCGACTGTCTTGTGAAAGAAACACCGAAATGATTGCTCCCCACAAAGGGGGGCGTAAAAAGCCTCGGACTCAAGATGGCCGCAAACTCAGGCGCTACAAACGCCGCTGGAAGGTTGAAAGTTTATTTGCCTATCTGCAGAATTTCAGGCGAATAGTAGTTCGATACGAATATCATGCCGAGAATTTCCTCGGTATGGTTCAACTT
>JAIVXD010000097.1:4285-8197 GCA_048636195.1 Anaerolineales bacterium | reverse complement strand
CGATACGTATAGCGGAGACCAGGAGAAAGTGCAGAATCCGGGAATGGAATTACATTAAAAAAGGGCTTAGATTGTCATCTAAGCCCCTTGATATTACATTGGTAGCGGGGGCTGGATTCGAACCAACGGCCTCCGGGTTATGAGCCCGACGAGCTACCAGACTGCTCCACCCCGCGAAACTTTTTATAAGATAGCAACTGATAATTGATTTGTCAATTGGAAATTACCATGGCCAGCAATTCTAATTTTGCCCCTCAATAGTCGTAAGGTTGGGGCGGAAAACGCACAACGGTGAATGGTTTTGTCGAATTCTATCCGGCGGGAAGTCTGATGACAAAGGTCGTTCCTTTTCCGGGCATGCTTACAGTCCATATATCACCCTTGTGTGCGGCAACAATCTTGTAGGATATTGATAGACCAAGGCCAGACCCCCTTTCCCGGGTCGTGTAAAATGGTTCGAAGATGCGAAGCAGGTCTTCGTCACTGATACCGATACCTTCGTCAGTTATGCGAATTTCTACACCATTATGCCATTCCTGAGTGTTAATGGTGATTGTTCCACCATCTTCCATGGCTTCGATCCCATTGGCGATTATGTTCATGAAGACCTGTTTCAATTTATCAGGATCACAATTAATCTCCTTTAGATTTGGGTGCAAGTCTGCTGTAAGTTCATGCTTCTCAGAAGAATAAATTTCACCCATGATTTTCAAGACATCCCGGATTACCGAATTGATGTCTGCCAGTCTCTTCACAAGCTTGTACTCTTTGGTAAAATCACTAATATTGGCAACAAGTTTTTCAAGCCGGCTTACCTCGTCAAGAATCATATCCAACTTTCGTATCGCCTTGTAGTCTGTCAGGCTCTCTCTTATCTGGTTAGAAAAACCGCCAATAATCATGAGAGGATTTCTGATTTCGTGAGCCACGTGAGCCACAGTCTGGCCCACTGCGGCGAGACGCTCTGATTGCAAGAGCTTTCTTTCCAATCGTTTTTGCATGGAGACATCCCTGATGATGGCCGTGAATGTGATTCCATCTTTCATTTGATGATGGGACAGTCCAAGTTCTATTGGAAATTCTTCACCGTTTTTTCTCAGGGCTGTAAGTGACAGGGTCCTTCCAATGGCCTTCGGCGTTTTTGTGTCCAGAAATCTTTTTATAAATCTGTGGTGGTCACCATATTGGGAGGGAATCAGTATATTAAGGTCTTTGCCTAACACCTCGCCCCTGGAATATCCGAATATTTGTTGGGCCGCATTGTTAAAAAGAACGATTTTCTGACCTTCATCAATGCTTAGAATCGCATCGGTTGCTGTATCAAGTATAGCCTTAAACTTTTTCTCAGAGGCCTTAAGTTTTCTGATCAGATTTTGATACTCTGTGACATCCCAGGTTATTTCCACGAAGCATGTAGGTGCCTTTCCTTCCGGAGATAAGGGGTACATGATGTGGATCAGTTCTTCTAACTCGCCTCCTTTGGACTCACGATAATGGGTAACCTCCACCCTCCGGCCTGTTTTTTTCGCCTTTTCAAGAGGACATATTTGTCTCCCGAAATCACAGGGGACATCCGATTGGTATGCGATTTTATGGCATTTTTTTCCAAGCACATCTTCTTTTTTTAAACCATGGCGCTCGAGAAAAACCTTGTTCACATCCTGGATCAGGAAATTTTGATCGATGACCAGAATCTCTTCGCTGATTCCGTCAAAAAGGGTCTCCAGAAAGAGATTGCTCGCTTTCAGTTTCACTATTTCCTGCTCGCCTTGAGCCAAACTGTCTTTTAGCCGGACAATCTCTTGCATGAGATCCTTTATTCTTTCCGTCACCATGATCACCCCCCCACCCCTGGACAATAAAAGACATATTCCAGGGAAAAAATATCAAACATTTCATCTGTTCCTGTCCTTATTGCCCGGTAGAGCTCTTTCATTGTGCAGGCACTTGTCAGTGAAGACCGGTATTCGAATTCATTGTAAAACTGAGATTCAACGGGAAGTAAAACCTGGTCGAGAGGCCCGTACCAGTGGATATTGAGCTCCTTTTTCATTGCGAAAACCTTATTGTACATTGCCTTTAGGAGGTCAGTCCTCAAAACTGAATTGACCTGGTTAATCAAACAGTCCATGAGTCCAGTGAGATAATAGATTTCCCTCATTCTATACTCGTTGTCCCGGGAGGCGTACATGGCACGTATTGTATAGGACATGCCTCCCTTTAGGGAAAAGTGTGAGGGAATGTGCCACACGCCCTTCCCCCCTTTTTTGCAGATCTCGTCACGATGGCATTCCAGCCTGGCAGACTGAGATCTTAACATTTGGATAAAATGGCGGCTCTCCCAGTCTGCCCTCCGGAACTCCCATGGGCTTAAACAAACTAAGTTACCTGACGGTTTTTGGAATTTCTCCTTGAGGTTTATAACCTTTCCCATCAATGTCCCTTATGTAATCATTCAACCTCTGATATAGCCGCAAAAAGGCGCAAAATACACAAAAAACAGAATTTTCATATTGTAATGTCAATTAGTTATGAGCCTCAAAAACATAGATTTTGACTTTTAATGAAACCATCAACCTTCAGCAATAGTCAAGAAGTCCTAATCAATCGCCACCCCTCACGCCCGTTCGTTCCACTCGATAGAGCCCGGTAGAGTAGGGTGGTTTTTTTATTTCTTTTACAACAGACATAATCTTTTCTCTGCGTTCTCTGTGTGCACGGCGTGAGATACAGTCGTCAATCGTCAATTCTAATAATCGGAACAATACCTCAAAAATTGCACCCTCTCGATGATAGATCCTCCGGACGCCCCTACCCCCTATGGTCTTGGGTGACATTTTTCGTGGATTTCCTTCAACCGTGCTCTTGTGACGTGAGTGTATATTTGGGTAGTGGCGATATCTGCATGGCCAAGCATGACCTGTACTGATCTCAAATCGGCACCAGCTTCCAGAAGATGGCTTGCAAAGGAATGCCTGATACCGTGTGGGGTGATCTTCTTGTTGATAGCCGCTTCTTTGCCGTATTTTTTTATAATTTTCCAGAAGCCCTGTCGCGTCAAAGGATACCCCCTGGAATTCAGAAATAAGTATGCCGAATTTGTGCGTTTTGCCAGTTGAAGGCGCCCATTTGCAAGGTATTCTTTAACAGCCCTAATGGCTTTTTCTCCTATGGGAACGGCTCTTTCTTTTGAACCCTTGCCCAAGGTTCTCACGTAACCCGCTTCCAGATTAACGCCTAACACTTTTAAACCCACCAGTTCTGAAACCCTTAGCCCTGCGGCATATAGGATTTCCAACATGGCCCGATCCCGTTGACCCATGGCTTTGGACGAATCAGGCTGGGATATGAGCCGTTCCACTTCCCCCTGGTTTAAGATCTTCGGGAGCCGCCTTGCAAGCCGCGGGGTTTCCAGGAGCCTTGCCGGGCTACTCTTGATTTTTCCTTCGGCCGCAAGAAACCGGAAAAACGTCTTTATAGTAGATATGTTTCTGGCCACACTTCTGGCAGAGAGACCTTTTCCGATCAAGCTCACATACTCCATGATTTGATTCTGGGATATTGTAAGAGGGGATAGGGCTCGTGCTTCCAGGAATTGAAAAAAGCGGTTTAAATCTCTGCTGTAGCTTTCAATGGTGTTATCTGCAAGGCCCCGTTCGACCCTGAGATAGTTGATAAATTGATCTGCAAGGTTGTCCATGAAAAACCAAATCCCCAGCAATTCTCATTATGACCTTTAGGCCTTGCTAATGCAGGGCCGTGGGGTCTCTTTTTAAAGGCCGCAAGACAAATTCTTCCACAGCTTGTCGAACGCCCCCGTGGCTTTGAATAAAGGCTCCGAGCAGGCAGAGAAGGCGTCAGTTGCAACGGAGACTCTCCTTTGGGGCTGTCCTATAACGAATTTCAAGGCTA
>JAIVXD010000097.1:0-4277 GCA_048636195.1 Anaerolineales bacterium | reverse complement strand
TCTGCAAGGCCCCGTTCGACCCTGAGATAGTTGATAAATTGATCTGCAAGGTTGTCCATGAAAACCCCGAGTCCCCGCTCATTAGGGGTTAAAGTCATAGAAGTGGTTGTTTTTTGTCAGGATCCTCGGGCCATCAGCCTCAATAACTACCATTTCCTCGAGCCTCACGCCTCCTTTTCCTGGAACATAAATCCCTGGTTCCACTGTAACGACCATCCCTTTTTTAAGTTTTACCGGTTTTTGCGGTGCGAGCCTTGGTCGCTCATGGGTTGCCAGACCCACACCGTGCCCGAGGCCATGACCGAAGTATTCTCCGAATCCCGCATCATTGATAATCTGCCTGGCGATCGCGTCCGGGTGACAGCTGTCAACTCCCGGTCGGACCTCCTTCAATGCGGCGAGCTGGGCCTGCCGGACAGTCATGTAAATATTTTTCAAATCCGGTTCAGGCTCGCCTAAAAAAACCGTTCTAGTCATGTCAGAACGATAAGTGTCCAATCTAACGCCTACATCCAGAATAATCGGCTCTTTCGTCTTCAGCGTGCGGTCTGTGGGCACAGCATGGGGTAACGCACTATTTGGGCCAGAGGCCACGATGGAGGGAAATGCCAGGCTTTCAGCCCCCGCTTCACGTACCAGGGTCTCAATCTGCCACGCCACTTCCCTTTCTGTAAGGCCGGGCTTAAGTCCGCGGATAACCGTGTCAAGGATTTCAGACATCAGGTCCGCTGAGGCCTCCAAAGCCTTGACTTCCAGGTTATCCTTTATCTCTCTCATTTCTTCCACTAACCCTTTTAAGGGTTTGAGAGAAACTGGAGGGGAAAGCGCACCAAGTGCCTCTGTCAGCTGCCGATGGAGGCCCCAGGTAAGATGATCCTCTTCAAAGCCCAATTTCTCCGTTCCCATCCGTTTCAGCATCTCTGGGAAGCCCTCAATAAGACCTTGTTTTATGGTGTGAACTTCAAAGTCGATGGCCTCCTTTTCGGCTTCTAAGCTGTATCGTGAGTCCGTCACTAAAACGGCCTGAGTTTCGTTTATAAGAAGAGACCCGGATAACTCGGTAAGTTGATTATCTTCAGCCTTGAAGCCTGACAGATATCTTCGGTTTTCAGGCTGAATGATCCAGGCAGTGTCACATGGCAGCTTCTCTAAGCGTTCCCTTAAAGCGGCCACCCGTTTGCTAAATGCCGATTTATTCATTGTTTCCTCGACGATGCAGGTTTAGAAAATAGATATTGATGGATAACATCTTAGCAGAGTGATCAGGCGATTGCAATTCTTGTGCTTCCTTATCTCACTGTTGACAGAAAATATGCCAGCTGTTAGTAGTCGTTGAAAGAAACAGAGTAACTCAGGTTCAAAGTTCAAAGGTTCACGCCTGCCCTGGCGCGACTTGATATGCATTCTTGAAACGATCGCACGGAATTCTACGCCAGGAGTTTCTACGCAACGGGAGAGGAAAGCCAGGTCTGGGCCAGGGGTTCAAGGTTAACTGATGAAAACTGCACGGTTTTGAGATATTGAGGGATGGCACATTGCGCGTAACTGCTGCCGTTCATAGGTTCAGCAACTATGTCAAGCAATATGAAAAATGCGAACCCGCCGCAGGCGAAATCCCGCTTTCAACGGGGAACCCTGAACTGTGAACCTGACAACCTGAGTACGAAACAGATATGAAAAGCCACAGAATCTCAAAATGAATCAGGGAAAAATTATAGAATACATAGATCAGGGCAGGTTTGTCTGCACCATTTGCCTGCAGGATAAGGGCAACAGGCTGCATCTGCTTACACCAACAAATCGAGAAGTCAATCTTTCACCAAAAAGGGCCATACTCGTTTCAGGCGCTACCATTGATATTGAAAGTCCCAGGGAAGAGTTATTGGAAAGGCTGAAGGATACAGAAGAGATAAGAAAACGTCTTAAAGGCCAGATTGACGCAATAGAGCTTTGGGAGCTAATCAGCGAAGAGAAGGAAAGCTTTCATCACAAGTATCTCGCCCAGTTGGTCTTTGGAGAAATAGTCACGGATGACCATATCTCAGCGCTTGTAAGGGCGCTTTTCGAAGATCACCTCTATTTCAGATTTAAAGATGGGCGGTTTCTGCCCAACTCCGCGGAAAAAATAGATTCTATTATAGAACAAAGAGAAGAAGAAGCCCTGAGAGAAGAAAAGCTCACACAGGGAAGCGCCTGGCTGAAGGACACATTGCAGGATAGAGAAAAAGAGGATTCTGCCTCTGAGGCATATGTTATTCAGTTGCTCAAACAACTGGCCCTTTACGGAAACGAGGCACCTGATTTTAAGAGTGGCAAAGAACTCCTTCTGAGAGCGGACATATCCCATATTGGGGAAGCCAGGAAGTTACTCGTCAAGCTGGGGGTTTGGGATGAGGATGAGAACCTTGACCTTCACAAGTCTGGCATTGAAACTTCCTTTGACGAAAAACAGTTGGATGAGGCGGCCCGGCTGGCCATGGAAGGTATTGAAGAGCAGGGTCGCGAGGATTTGAGGCATTTGACCCTCCTGACCATAGACGGCCCGTTGACCCGTGATTTCGACGATGCAATAAGCCTTGAAATTGATGGTGACATCTTCCATCTGGGTGTTCACATCGCGGATGTGGCCTCGTTCATCTTACCGGACAGTATCCTTGATGAGGGCTCGGCGCAAAGGGCATCGTCCATATATATGCCACGTAGACAGATCGCCATGATTCCCCAAAACCTTTCTGAGGACTGCCTGAGTTTGAAACAAGGGTACGACCGACGGGCTATTTCCCTTTTGACACGATTTGAAAAGACCGGGAACCTTGTGGATTACCGGTTTGTGCCAAGTGTTGTCCGGGTACAGCAAAATCTCACCTACGATACGGTCAATGAAAACCTGGACTCAGAGAGAATGTTTCGAGAAATGCGTAAGATAAGCCACCGTCTGCGTGAAAACAGAAACAAAGAAGGGGCCCTTGGCCTGTCTCTCCCGGAACTGCAAATAAAATTCAATGCCGATTCTGCCCTGGCCCTGGAACTGGTTCCTCAAGATACGCCCTCGCGCACGATCGTGGCTGAATTCATGATTCTTTACAACTGGTTGGCAGCCAGATTTTGCAGGGACGAGCAAATCCCAGCTCTGTTCAGAACACAGTCTGAACCGAGTGAAAGACTGTCCATCGATGATAACGGCTATCTTTACTATGTCTTTAAGCAGCGCCGGAAGCTTCGTCCACTTGTGATTGATACTTCCCCGAAGCCCCACAGCGGTTTAGGACTGGAGGCCTATACCCAGGTTACATCTCCCATACGGAGGTATCTTGATATTGTGATGCAGCGTCAGATTGGAAATGTTCTTATGAAAAGAGGGCCTTTTTATGATGAAAAAGGCCTGGATGAAATACGGATTTCTGTTGAGCCGCTGATAAAAGAGTCCGGCAGGATAAACCGAAACCGCATTCGTTATTGGGTGCTGAGGTTTCTTCGCCAGCATCGGGGCGAAAGCTATCCTGCGCTGGTCCTTGATGAACTGAAAAGCAAATATCGCATCCTCTTGAAAGATTTTCTTTTAGTTGCTGATTTAAAGCGAGAACCCCGTGTGGCATTGCATCCGGCCGATCAAATCCGGGTGCAAGTCAAAAACGCTGATCCCTGGCAAGATACGCTCGAGTTGTCATATGCGTAAGGGCTAAGGATTAATGATGCAAAAGAGCAATGATTTGTACAAAGCCTTCTTTGAGTAGCGTGGAATCATGATGTATTTTCCACCTCAAAGCCTCTTTGGAGGATCTGGTTTCCCGATTGATTATATACAAGGATTTTCAATGACAGTGCTGACCCTTCGTGTGAGTCCAGGAAAAACTCGCCTCGTATGGTCCTGAAATTCTTGATAACAAAAAGTCGACCGCGTTTATAATCTATGGGAACACCGTCTCGAAGCGCTACTTTTGGGTATGTCCACAATTGCAGTGGATCGGACTCTTTGTCAGTGACAATGATATGTACATATCCTCGAAGAGGCGTATCGCCCTGATCTGTGTTGACAATCTTAAAGCTAACCGTTAATTTGCCTTCTTTTTTCCGGGTAACCAGATCCTTGATCTCCACCGTAGCTTCCTGAGGGGCTTCCTCTAATGCGTCCTCGGCTTCGATGTCACCGGCCTCTTCAGCCTTTTTTAACTCTATCTTTTCTGGCCGAACCGGTTCCAGCGATATTGCAATATCAGATTTGGAATTTTTATCATGCTTCTTCAGGAGAATCACGCGCTGTTCAGATTGATAGAGTA
>JAIVXD010000096.1:0-8276 GCA_048636195.1 Anaerolineales bacterium | reverse complement strand
TTCCCCAAAGGCGTCCCCATTTCACATGGCCTGTACTTGGAATCAGCGCTTGAACAGATCACCGTATGCGATCCTCTTTTTCCTGGATCTGAGAATGTTGTTATTGGTTCTGTGCCTCTCTTTCATATCCTGGGACAAACTACGGCCTTGAGCGTCCTATTGGTGGGTGGATCAATCGTTTTGATGCCCAAGGTTAACTTAGATGCAATTTTTGATTCTGTGCAACGGTTCAAGGCTAAGACGTTGATCGGGGTTCCTACCCTTTATAGGATGATCCTCGAACATGATAGGATCGACCTATACGATCTGAGTTCGCTTGAGTATTGCTTTAATGGCGGGGATGTCCTGCCAGTGGAGATCAATGAGCGATGGCGGAGAAAATTTGGCAAACCGATTTATCAGGGATATGGCGCGACCGAGACATGCGGGGGCGTTTCCATGTGTCCCACGGACGAGGATAGCCCGCCAAAAAGTATTGGCAAGATTGTTCCCAGCAAGAAGATCAAGATCGTCGACCCAAAGACGCTGGGACCTGTTCCTTTGAATAAGCCTGGTGAACTTCTTGTCCATTCCAAAAGAATGGTAAAGGAATATTGGAACAAGCCCGAGGAGACGGCCGAGGCCTTTGTGGAAATGGACGGGGTCCAGTATTACAGAACAGCGGACATTGTCTCCATGGATGAGGCGGGACACATCTATTTTATTGACCGGACCGTGGATACCATAAAGCACAAGGGATATCGGGTCTCCTCTTCCGAGATAGAGTCTGTCCTCCAGGAGCATACGGCGGTTATCGGTGCGTGTGTTGTGGGCCTACCCGATCCAAAAGTTGGGGAGAGGATAAAGGCTTTTGTGGTCTTAAAAGAGGATGTTAAGGGGATAACCGGGTATGACCTTATCAAGTGGTGCAGGGAAAAGCTGGTATCTTACAAAATCCCCCAGTACATAGAATTCAGGGATATGCTGCCCAAGTCCAAAGTTGGCAAGCTCTTGAGGCGTGAGATCCGCAGCGAGGAAAAGCGGAGAGCAGAGACCTGAACTATGCCTCTTCTATGCGCGATGGAAAGGTCGAGGGACAGGAGCTTTTAATGGAGTAAGCAATGGATTTCACATTGAGCAAAGAACAGCAGGACATTATAAACGCTGCCAAGGAGATGGAAAAAACTATTGTTTCAAGATCCATACTGGGATAAGAAGCATTTTTGCATATAAAGGAGGAAAATGGTGGTTTCGAAAGAACATGGAATTGAAGATTTGAAACAATTTGCTACTGATGCAATCCGCCGTGCAGGGGAGGAAGCCCTCTCCTATTATGGAAAAGGAGATCCTGGCGTTAAGTTTGATGAGGGATTGGTCACAGAGGCTGAACTCTACCTGACGGGATTCTTTCAAGATCAACTGCAGGCTCATTTTCCCGAACATCGGATATTTAAGAATAATCAGGAGGATAAGGAATACACCCACGAGGGCAAACGGTATCTCTGGGTGTACGATGCGCTGGACGGAGTAGCCAATTTCCAGGCAGGAATTCCCATCTGGGGAACTTCTTTGGCCCTTTTAGAAAATTTTTGGCCTATTTTTGGAGCATTTTACATGCCTGTGGTTGGCGATCTTTTTTATGCCCAGGTAGGGCATAAAGCCTTTCGAGGGAAAGAGGAAATTCGCGTTTCCACTCAAGAAAGCATTAATGATGAGAGTATTCTTCTAACCTATTCCCGGTTCCACAACCATTATTATTCCACATTTCCAGGAAAGATCCGTAACATGGGCTCTACTGTTGCTCATATGTGTTACGTGGCCAAGGGCAGTGCAGAGGCTGCTATTGTTGCGAATGAGTCTTTCCATGATCTGGCTGCTGCCAGTATAATTATTGAAGCAGCAGGCGGGAAAATTTTTAGAATGGATGGCGGCGAGTTTTCCCTCAATGATTATTTAGATGGCCGAAAGATCGGTGATCATTTGCTGATAGCGGCCCCGGAGACTTTCTCGCAGGTTCGTCATTACCTGAAAGAGAGATCATAACGAAGCTTGAGGCAGGTAATAAATATGAAAAAGATTATTAAAATGCGTGAGATGTCGGATAATCAGAAAGGCGTTATTAAGAAGGTATCTGCTTCGGGTGATATTGGGAGAAGGGTAAGGGAAATGGGTCTGGTGCAGGAAACGCCTATTCAGATACAGGGGCATGCACCTCTTAAGGATCCCGTGGCTGTCAAAATCAGAGACTATGTCCTGACACTTCGAAATAATGAGGCAGACCATATCATGGTCGAGGTAGATGAACAGTAAAAAACAATGAAAAAAAAGATCGTCATTGCACTTTCAGGAAACCCAAATTCCGGGAAAACCACTGTTTTTAACGCCATTACCGGCGCCAGACAGCAGATTGCCAATTATCCGGGTGTCACTGTAGAGAAGAAGGTCGGGCATGTCACCCATAAAGGCTGTAGAATAGAGGTGGTGGACCTCCCCGGAACCTATTCCCTGACCGCCTATTCACTGGAAGAGATTGTGGCCAGAGATTTCCTGGTCAACGAAAGGCCCGATCTGGTTGTCGATATCGTGGACGCCTCCAATCTGGACAGGAACCTTTACCTGGCCGTCCAATTCAAAGAACTGGGAATTCCCCTGATCATTGCCCTCAATATGGTGGATGTGGCAGAGTCCAGGGGCATTCGTGTGGATCACCAGCAGTTATCTACACTTTTCGGGACTCCTGTCGTACCCATGGTTGCCAGATCAAACAAGGGGATTCAGGAACTCCTCGATAAGGTTCTTGAGGTAGCACAAGAAGGGCAACAATGGCATCCGGCGGTAATATCCTATGGCACGGACATTGACCAGAGCCTGGATGAAATTGAGGCCATCATTGAGGGATCCAGCATTTTTGACAAAAAATACCCTTCCAGATGGAGGGCACTCAAATGCCTCGAAGGCGATAGCCAGATCATAGAGTTGCTGAAGAGGGACCCCAATCTTGGCCAGGAAATCGATGCCATCTGCAAAAAGACCTTTAAGCATATAATGGACACCCTCGAGGAAGAACCGGAGGGTATAATTGCCGACCATCGCTACGGATACATTACCGGTATCACAAAAAAAGTGGTCAAACGGAAGATTGAAGCCAGGCTTAATCTTTCGGATAAGATCGATAAGGTATTAACAAACCGGATCATCGGCCCCCTCCTTATGTTGGCCATACTATATGTAATCTATGTATTCACCTTCTCAGCGAGTGAGGCGCCTGTCGGGTGGTTTGAGGCATTCTTTGATGGTCTTAAAAATGTGGCCTCGTCTGTTATTGCACCGGGATACCTGCAGTCACTGATCACCTCAGGGGTAATAGATGGCGTGGGCGGGGTCTTGGGGTTTGTTCCTCTCATTATGTTCATGTTTTTCGCCATCGCCATTATGGAGGACTCCGGCTACATGGCGAGGGTAGCGTATATGCTGGACAGGGTCCTTAGGTGGTTCGGGCTTCACGGGAATTCTGTTATGGCACTGATCGTAAGTGGCGGGATATCAGGGGGGTGCGCCGTTCCAGGCGTTATGGCTGCGAGGACATTGAGAGATCCCAAAGAAAGGATCGCCACCCTTCTCGTGGTCCCATTTATGAACTGCGGAGCGAAATTACCCGTATATGCTGTGCTTATTGGCGCCTTTTTCCCCGAAAACAAGGCCCGTATGATGTTTTACCTCACCCTCCTTTCCTGGGGCTTTGCGTTGTTCGCCGCCAAATTCATTCGCGCCACGGTTCTCAAAGGCCCCAAGACGCCCTTTGTAATGGAACTCCCTCCCTACCGTATGCCTACCCTCAGGGGGCTCTTGATCCATACATGGGAAAGAACATGGCAATACATCAAGAAGGCCGGAACAGTAATCCTGGGGTTTTCTATCATCCTGTGGGTGATGATGACTTTTCCCGGGCCCTCCGAAAATCAGATAAAATCTTTTGAGGATCAACGTATAAGGCTTACACAGTCTTTCCTGGCTTCCCCTGATGTCAATGGATGGGTTAAAGACGAAAAAGAACTTGCGGGTCTCAACGACCTTTATGACTCATATTCAAAGGCTACAAAAGAAAATGCAAGGGATCCCCTGGCGGACTCGGATAAACAAGCCCTGTTGTCGTTGGTAAAGGCAGTGCTTTTTCTCGAAAGCGATAGATTTTCAAATCAGGAAATGGGTGATGGTCTTTTGAATGCGGCAGCATGTTATATAAATTATACGCACGATATAATCAATGTGGGCGTACAGGAACAGCAGGCTGCGTTGAAAGGCACCATGGCCGGGTGGCTTGGCCAACGGTTGGAGACCATTACAAGGCCCCTGGGTTTTGACTATCGAACAAATATTGCCCTTGTGGGAGGCTTTGCTGCCAAGGAAGTTGTCATCTCCACCTTAGGGACTGCATATTCGTTAGGCGATGTGGATCCGGATGAAGCCGGTTCCCTGTCTGAAAGACTCAAGAACGATCCCGATTGGAACCCATTGGTGGCCTTTACCCTTATCATTTTTACAATGCTATACGTTCCCTGTATTGTGACCGTCATTATGATCAAGAGGGAAAGTTCGTGGAAATGGGCCGGGTTTTCCATCGCCTTTAATCTGGTTGTCGCCTATTTTGTTGCCCTTGTTATCAGCCAGGTAGGCGCAGCCCTCGGGTTGGGGGTATAAGTGCATAAGCGCTAAGTTGTTTTTGCCCAGGACGGACTGAAAAAAAATGAACATCGAACATCGAACGTCCAACATCGAATATTGAATGGGAAAACATGAAGAAATAGAGTTTAAAACCTGAACTACTAAATGAGGAAGATAATATGGACAAAATTCCTTTTACAAAGGCCGGGCTTGAAAAACTAAGAGATGAATTGAGCCGCCTGCAAAAGGTTGAGAGGCCAAAAAATATCCGGGCCATAGCAGAGGCACGGAGCCACGGTGATATCAGCGAAAATGCTGAATATCACGCAGCCAAGGAACGGCAGTCTTTTCTTGAGGGAAGGATTAATGAATTAAAGTCAGTAATCGCGACATCTGAGGTAATCGATTTGGATCAGAGTCCGGCAGATCGGGTAGTCTTTGGGCGCACTGTGTTATTATACAATGTGCAGACCGAGGAAGAGGTGGAGTATCAACTGCTCGGGCCCTATGAATCCGATCCTGAAAAGGGCAAGATATCCGTGACATCCCCATTAGGCCAATCCTTGATAGGCAAAGAAGAAGGTGATGAGGTAAAGACCAGGACACCGGGAGGGATCAAGGAGTATGAAATCCTTGAGATTCGTTAGATAGGCATGTCAGAGAAAATATTCATACACGGTCTTGAAAGCAGTAACCAGGGCACAAAGTCCATCTTCTTCCGGGAAAAATTCCCCGATATGATTATTCCCACTTTCACTGGCGATCTTCAGGAACGGATGAAAAAACTCAAAGAAATCCTTTCTGGCAAGTCAGACATAAGACTTGTGGGTTCTAGTTTTGGAGGATTGATGGCATCCCTTTTTGCCATGGAGCATGAACACCGGGTGGCAAAAATAATCCTCCTTGCCCCGGCAATTAATCTAATAGAATTTGCGCCGAACAGAAAACAGATTTCCATCCCTGTCCGGATCTACCACGGTAAGGATGACCAGGTGATCCCCCTGGCAGAGGTGGAACCCGTTGCAAAGAAAACCTTCCTGAACCTCTCATTCCATATTGTCGACGATGATCACTACCTCCATAAAACCTTCAAGACCATTGACTGGGACAGCCTGCTTGCCTGAGTGGTTTGGACAGCCTCCTAGCTCACCACGCAAACGGCCTTCCCTTCCGCCAGTTGAATGACCTTATTACTAACCCTTCCCATAAAAAAATCACGCACCTTGGATAACCCCCGTCTACCTACCACGATTGTCCCGTAGTCGCCATCTTTGGCCTCTTTAACAATGGCATTCGCCCTGCTCTGGACACCTTTAATTGTTTTGGTGGTTATTTGATCTGAATCAAACCCGCAACTCATTAGATGGCTTTTAGCCATGTTAAATACCGGCTCTATTTCTGCTTCTCGATCTTCAATCCACGCTCTTTTTTCTCCCCTAATCACATGGATTATACTGACTTCAAGATCGGATTCTCCCAGTGTGGATCCCAAATAATCTACGGCCCGCATAGCCCCTTCAGAAGTATCCAGGGCAAGTAAGACTTTCCCCGGTTGTGGATTTATCCCAACTACAAAAAGGGGGACAAAAGTAAGTTTTTCAAGAAGTTTAAATACGATGCTTCCCAGAATAAGATCTTTTAGTTTGCTCAAGCCTTTCCTTCCAACCGCAATGGCATAGTAACCGTCCTTTGCTTCCTTAACGATATCTCGAGCAATACCGGCCTGTCTTTCCTGGATTTTAGTATATACCGCGTCCTGTGGAAAGCCCGCATCAAAAAGAATTTCTCGTGCTTTACCCATATATTCTTTCAGGTTTTTTCCAAGTTGGCTTTCCCAGGCCCGGATATCTGTAATTCTCCGATTGAATTGGGGCTCTCTTTCGAGGTCCCAATAATACTCAGGTATTTTGCTCATGACATTAAGGAGGACCACACGCATTTTTTGGAAGGCCGGGATCTTGCTGATATATTTGACCGTTTCGAGGGCGTACTCAGACCCGTCAATAGCCAGCAATATTTTCTTTTGAGTTTGGGTGTTCATCGCAATACCTCCTTTCTCATGGTGGGGCAGGGCCCCTGCTAAATTCTCTCCATAGCACCATACGCAACTTGGATCCTGTCTCGAAGCGATAAACAGAGGTTTTCCAGCACCTTAAATCCGAACTCCCTATTGTTGAGCATCATCTCTCTTAGGTCTGATCCCTGAATGGCTACAACCTTTGTAGGCTTTTGACAGGCGGCAGAGGACATGTGATTATGAGGCTCACTTAGAAGAGTGGACCAGCAACCAAGGACCCTTCCTTTGCCAAGAACCCCGATGACTGCATTTCCCTTTTGCGTGCCCAGGGCCATTGATCTTTCAAGGAATATTTGGCCTACGGCAATGATATAAAGATACTCTCCGAAATCACCTTGTCGAAATACATACTCTCCGGCTTTATATGTCTTCTCCCTACAAAGGTCGGCTATCTGATCGATATTGCTTTTTTCCAGCCCTTTGAATAATTCACAGCTTTCTAAAACCTGCAGGATTTCTAAATGATCCATATGTAATCCCCCACATCTACATAAAAGAACTGTTTGCCGGTTTTCAGAATCTCTTCAGAATCAACGATTTAAATCTTTTTAGCGCCCCAATCCGCCTTTGATCGCCTCCACAGCAGCATCGATACTCAATGTCCCTGTATTTATCACAAGATCGTAATTGACAGGATCTGTGATATCTGCATGAAAGTACTTTCTCACAAAGGCCCTGCGGTCAGATTCTGCTCTGAGAACCCGGCGTCTGGCCTCTTCAGATGGAACGTCGTACTCATGGGCCACATTTTGAACTCTGATTTCGAGAGGGGCCACAATCCGAACTCTAAACCTTACTTCCCTGGGAAGAATGAAATTTGCCCCTCTGCCGACTATCACAGCACGACCGTGTTCTCCTATTGCACCAATAACCTTCATGAGATGTTTTAAGTACTGGTCTGGCCAAAGGTGTCTCCGATTAACAAGAGTGGAAATCCAGTCATCCAGAACTGAGAGCCCCTTTTCATCCAGGGTTTCCAGGATTCTGGCGCTTGTATCGGCACTTTCAGCCATCTCCTGTATGATCTCACCGTGGAAAAGGTCCAACCCTAATTGCTTGGCGATCCTTTCGGCCACAACTCGCCCCCCGCTTCCAGGTTCTCTGGAGACTGTAATAACAGGGAGGCCTTCTTCCTTTTCAGTCTTCTGCGCACGCATAATCTCCCATTTTTTTACTTGCTCATCGATGATCTTCTCATGGCTTTTATGCATCATAATTTCCCCCTTTCCAGTTCATATTTTAGAAACAACGTAGAACTGATACTCGATACAATTATACCAAAATATTAGCACATGGGGTAGATTTTTTGAACACAGAAAAAATTATCAGCGGTAAAGCGAATCAGCTGAGCGAGAACTCTTGGGTAGGGTTTATTCCCCTTGTTATTTTGTACTTGAGGCCCTAACAACCAGTACGATGGTCATTACAATCAACAAAAGATTGGGGGATTTGGAGATTAAATTTCTTATCTGTGGAATTCTGCCTACTTTATGTGATTAGACGGAGCGAAGCGATACCTCAAATCGTCAATATTCAATCGTCAATATTCAATTTGGTT
>JAIVXD010000095.1:0-8288 GCA_048636195.1 Anaerolineales bacterium | reverse complement strand
TGAAAGGTGGGTGAAATGTATTAATCTACAAAATATTTCATCTTGCCATTTCAAGGTGCAGAATTTATGAGACGGGGTAGTAGTATGTATTCAGCAATTTCCGCAAAGCCGTTTCCTCCCTCTTTGCTTGCTACAAAGGCAGGTAAGTGCTTCATGCGGTCGGTAAAGTTAAGAACGTTTTTCACTCCGACTGAGTAAGGAAAATATTGAAACATGGGCTCGTCATTGGGTGAGTCACCGCAGAAAAGAAATTGTTCTTTATTGACATCCAGATTTAGCCCCAATCGTTCTTGCACGAAGATTTTAGTCATCTTGAGCTTGTCATAAGTTCCGAACCATCCATTGACATGGATGGATGAGACTTTGCAGGTTGCACTGTATTTCTTGAAGATTTCACATATCCGGTCCACCGCTCTTCGGTCAAGAGGTGGCACATCCTCGCAATAGTCTATGGCCAGGTCTGTCTCCCGATAGTGCTGGTCGCTGGCAGCAGCGGAGCCTGGAACCGATGCCAGTATTTCTTCACTGATGCGCTTGAGGCGTTGCCGTTTATCAGCCCGGACGTCCTCAGGATCGAAGAATCGTTTTTTCAGTTTTCGTTCATCTTCATCAAACCAGAAATAAAGCGCCCCATTTTCTCCCACGACACCGTCCACAGGCCACATGCGGGCAATATGATCACACCATCCGGCAGGCCGGCCTGTAATGGGGATGACACGGATATCCGCCTTGCGCAAACGTTCCATCGCTACAAAGACGACTGCTGGAAGACGCCCCTTTATTGTAAGCGTGTCATCTATATCTGTGAGCACATAACCGATTTTTTTCCTGGAATGCTCAGGAAACTGTTCAAAAGGTTTCATTTTTCAAACTATATAAGAACAGATAGTAACAGACAAGCAATTGTTTTTGAAAACAGAAGTTCTGGGATATTTTGGTAGGTAATCCAATGCCATACGGAATTTTTTTAAAAGATGAACGCCCAACATCGAACATCGAACGTCCAACATCGAATAAAAAAACAAACATCCAATAATGAGATACGAAGCTTATGGATAAAGTCCTTTGGGGACTCCGCTGCCTGGGCTTCACCATGGTTTGGATAAGGTGAAGTTCCCGATCTTAACAATTGGCCTGCAACATGGTTGCCTGTTCGGGTATTTGGCAACTGTTCAACGATCTTTATGATTCGCACCGAATACTCGAGCAGTCTTTCTTCCAGGTCATATGTCTGTTTCTTCATCTTTTCCCATTCAGTGTTCGATGTTGGACGTTCGATGTTCGATGTTCATCTTTTTCAGTCCGTCCTGTGCAAAAACAATTTAGCCCTTATGCATCCGTCCCCGGCGCATCTTCGCGGTAGCCTTGCTACTGATTATGAACGAAATCTTCTAAGGCTTGACGCCCGTGCTTCTATCAGCACAGTTCCAGGCTCGTGAATCCATCCCCCACTTTCTCTCCTGCTTTCAGGAACAGGTCCCTGATGTGGTCGTCCATGGTGAAGTAGAAGACCTGCCAGCCGGTCTTTACCAGGCTGAGGGTTTGGTCGATCAGGTTATTCCGGCGGAGCCAGTCGGAGTGCTGGAAAGCGTCATCCAGTATCAGAAAAGCTGTCTCACCTTTCATGCCAATGGATGCGAAGCCAAGCCTTAAGGCGAGGAATACCTGTTCTCTTACGCCTGTGCTCATATTAGCAAGGGAGAAGCTGTTGTCGTTCTGGTCCGAGAGGATGAGATCATCGTCGTCAAGGTCTATCCTGTTGTAGCGCCCCGTGATGGTTAACAGGGGTTCCGTCAAAGGCTGTTGCGCGAGGCCGTTTTTGATCCTTTCGGTCTCCTGTTCGCGAAACTCCTGCAAGGCAGTGTAGACCTGTATCTTTCCAAGGACCTCTGCCGTGATGTCTTTGTATTCTCTGGCCGCGCTTTCCCTTTTCTCATGGAGAGCTGTCAGGAGGTCTTCCCATTTCTCGGTGCTGTTCCCGTTCGTCTCCTGGGCAACGCGGGATTTTAGGGAGTCGAGTTCCCCTATCTCAACGTCAATCTTGTCCTGGATGTCTTCTATTTCCTTTTCAAGAAAAGAGCACCTGTCGGAATCCCATGTGATTCCGGGATCATTATCCAGGTACTGATCCAGTGGGACGTCAAGGGAAGCGATCTTGTTCTCCATGTCGCGTATTTGATTTTCGAGCGAAACCCGCCTGGCTCTCAGGTTCGCCACCTCTTTTTGCCAGTTGTCCGGCGTGAACCTTTTATTGGTGTATTCCTGGAGTGCGCCTGCAATCCTTCCCTCGACGGAGATCATCTCCTGGTTCAATTTGGCCAGGTTTTCGTGGAGTTGCTCGGCCCGGAAATGGTCCCTTTTCAGCGCTTCCAGTTGGTTTTGGATAGCCGCTTTGTCTGTGAGAGTCTTGCCGAACCTGTTCTGAAACTCAGATTTCAGTTTTTCCAACTCGTCGCTGTCCCCCGCAACTGATTCCTGAACTTTCGACCTGCCTGAAAGGTGAAGCCAGGAAAAAACAAGGGCGGCAAGTGCGCCGACACCAAGCCCCCATTTCAGGTCGATGAATCCCGAGATTACTGCAGCAGCGAAGGAGATGGCAGCAAGGATGAGGAAGACCGGGCTGGGCCTGACTATCTGTTGTTTGCTCATAATTTCCTGGTAATTCTGCAGGGCTTGTTCGACCCACAAGTAGTCGTTGCTGATTGCTTTTAGTTGCTTCAAATCCTCTTCCAGGCTGTCACGGTTGGCTTTCTTCTCGTTGTAGACGCCGATCTGTGTCTCGATCTCGGCACACTTCTCTTCGCCTGGAAGCTCTGAGGACCGGGACCCTATCGTCTGGAGATCCCGGTGGAGTAGTGCGGCATAGTGGCGCTTTGCTTTCTTTAGTTCTACGAGTTCTGCCTCTATCTGGTCCTTGTTCTTCCGCAGGGAGTGGATGGCTCCTGTGGCGTAGCCCCGGTTGACGTCTTCTATGAGATTGTCAAGCTGTTCAAGCTTGCTTCGAGCTTCCAGGTGATTCTTTATTTCGCCGCGTTTGTCTCCCTGGATGGATTTGTGTTCAACAGAAGCCCGCTGGATGGTTTGGGAAATTCTTTCCCTTATGGTATCCAGCATTCCTTCGCCAGACAGGTAGTCCTTGAGAATACTTCTGCCGACGCCATTAGACTCCCCTGAAAGGCTTGTTTCCCCCGCGCGGACCACAAGCAACCTGGAGAAGTCCTGTGGCAGTCCTTTGCTGGCTTCTTCCCAGTAGTCTTCGAGCCTGCTGCTCGTCTTGGTGAAGAATACCGGGTTATCCTCCAGGCCAGAGACGACGATTCTGCCGGCAAGGTCCCATCCCCGCAAGTTCCAGTTGACGGGAGCTCTCCTGCCCGTCCTGAAGAGAAGGCTGATGGCGGATTCCACGATGTATGTCTTGCCGGTCTCGTTATGGCCGTATATCAGGTTCAGGTCTCCGGGCTCCAGCTCGAAATCACTGTCTAAGGGGCCGCCCCTGTTCACCTTGATCCTGTCAATCCTTATGGCCATCATAACACCTCAATCGCCGTAGATCACGGAGAGGGCAGAGATAACTACCTGTTCCCTTTTCGGCTCATTGCCACCGAAGTTCCAGTCGAGCTCATCTATGAGTTTTATTGCCCGTTCGGCTATGGCATTACGCTGACGGTCCGAACTTATCGATAAGCTGTCGATCCTCGGACCTTCATCCTTATAGTATCTGAACCCCTCGAACCCCTGATCGAGTGCTGTCAGTATTGCGCTTCTGTCGGTAGCGTAGCCCCTGGCCTCAACCCGGACACGGACCTTCGGATGATCAGAAGGGTCGATGTGCCAGGACTCGATCCTCCTTTCGATCTCCTGCTTGAGAAGTGAGACCTCGTCGTCCAGGGGCACGATAACAAAGGATTCATTGAAGTAAAGGACATCCGTTAACACAGCCTTGTCTACGACGCTTCCGTTGGCAGTGTCGTAGACAAGGAATCTTCTTTTTCCTGTTTCGTTGATGTCCAGGCCGCAGGGGGAGCCGACATAGTGGAGATTGTCCTGGCTGGACGCCTTGTGGATGTGGCCGAGGAACACAGTCCGGGGGTTGAACCTTTTAATGTCCTTCCTCGAAAGCGGCATATAGGTCCCGGGCTCCAGCGGGTTCAGCTCACTTGAGCCGCCGCAGTAGTCGCCGTGAGCAACCAGGACCCATTGCTTCCCCTCGATTTCCTTCTCCGCCTCGGCGATCTTCTCGCCCATCTTAGCATTTTCCTCATACGGGATTAGGAGGAAGGTGGTAGAGTCAATCTCCATGGTGGTGGGAGCAGTATAGATGTGGATGTTCTCCCCGACGATGCTCTTCCCGCTGATATCCGGATCATGGTTGCCGGGGATGATATGAAGCTGGACATCAGGATATTTCCTACAGAGTTTCTCGAACTCCGAGTAGTTGCGGAAGTCCTTGTCAAAAAGGTCACCTGCTATTAGCAGGGTTTTAATGTTTTCGGCCTCAATCTGCTCGAAGATATTCTCCAGGGCACTATACCGTTCCGGGTGGTCATCCCTGATTCCGAGGTGTACATCCGCTGTTACTGCTATTTTCATGGATTTTTCCTGGCTGCTGGTTATATCAGCTATCGCTCATGAATGATCGCTGAAAAATCTCGAGGCGTAAGGATTGGAACAGCTCTAAACTTCTTCAGAACCAAGAGGTCCTTGTCTCCCGTCACTATACAGTCGGCACCTGCAGAGGTTGCGAGCCCTAAAACTTTTACGTCATCAGAATCACGGCATGTATCTGGCGGCAGAGGATCTGGGCCCAAAATAGTCGCGTTTTCTCGAAGGAGCTCAATAATGTCATAGACTACTTCCTTCGGAAGCTTGATCTTTTTGATGAGGTTTCTGCTGATCTCGTCAAGCAGATGCTCCGACAGGATAATTTCATGACTATCGAGACAGAGTTCGAATATGGATTCACATAATCCACGGGATGCAAAAGCCGCCACAACAACGTTCGCGTCGAGAATAACCTTCATGAAATGGCCTTGAAGACGTCTTCGTCTGTCATATAGCCCTGGGCTTCGGCAAAGGGCAGAGTTTTCTTTCTGAGTGCCCTGAATTTCTCGATTGCAACATACCGCCGAACTGACTCGCGAACAACATCGCTCACAGGCTTATTCTGCTGCTGGCTGATCATGCGTAGGTCTGCTCTGAGTTTATCTGGTATTCTTATGGTTAGCGTATTCATAATGTATTACAATGTAGCACAAAGAATCTTTTTCGTCAATGCTTTTTCTTGGCATGTAGCCTTTTTTCTCTTGACACACAAGGCTAATTCCATTATATTTCTCCACGAAAAAGCAAGATCCTGTCACTATCAGGGGTTTCGCGAGGGCATCGCTGCCAAGCGGAAAGAAAAACTCGAGAATCAACTCCGCCTTAGAATCAGAAAGGAGGTGAATCGTTTTCATCAAAGTGTCTTGACAAACAATCGGCTGAACCCATTTATCAACCCAAATCTTATAAACCCAAATCAAATACCCGTTTATAGTGTAATAAACCTATGAATTGAGTCATTGTCTCAAAAACGCGTCGACATATATGCATACATATTCTTGCCCAAAATCGATTTTTCCTTCGGACAGCATTTGAAACCTATAAACACACGGACTCCCTTTTATAGCCGCAGTCGAATCTCTAAATAGGCTTATTTTACGACTTTAAGATCTCTTGTTTTATGTAAGATACCGATTTCTACAGCACTTGTAGACTTATGACAGCATCATCAACTAAGAATAACTTGAATTCATAATAGCAAGGGACAGTGTGTAAAATCAGGCATTTAGCTGTCCAAAAAATTTTATTTTGATTTATTTTGGGCAGTAGTGATGCATACTATTTTATAAACGATCATGATCACTTTTGTTCCTGTCTACACAACTATAACCTATAGTGATAAAGGAGGATACTATGCTTTTGCAAAGAACCACACTTACCATTGCCATTATTTTTACTACATTGTTCGCCATCGCGACGGTGGCATCTGCCGAAGGAGGCAAGCATAACGACCTAGGCGTGCAGCTCGGTCCTCGCCCGTACTACCTCGTCCAGGACATGGAAGAGAGTGAGCTCAAAACCGCACTTCAGGAGTGCGCCAAAGGCCCTTTTTTTAAGACCGACTTCTCCATCGGCCATCGTGGCGCTTCCCTGATGTTCCCTGAGCACACGAAGGAGTCCTACGAAGCGGCCGCTCGCATGGGCGCCGGTATCTGTGAATGCGATGTGACCTTCACCAAGGACAGGGAGCTGGTGTGCCGCCACTCGCAGTGTGATCTTCACACCACCACCAATATTCTCGCCATTCCCGAGCTGGCAGCCAAGTGCTCCGAACCATTTACCCCCGCTGAATTCGACCCCAAGACCGGCAAGCTGATTAAGCCTGCATCGGCCAAGTGCTGCACCAGCGACATCACCCTCGAAGAGTTCAAGAGGCTCAAAGGCAAGATGGACGCCGCCAACCCCAGGGCGAAAACCGTCGAGGAATTTATGAACGCTACCGCGAGCTGGCGCACCGACCTGTACTCTGCCAAAGGTACCTTGATGACCCATGCCGAAAGCATCGAGCTCTTTAAGAAATTGGGAATGAAGATGACGCCCGAACTCAAGTCTCCCAGCGTAAAAATGCCCTTCGAGGGCGATTACACCCAAGAGAAATACGCTCAGCAAATGATCGACGAGTACAAAAAAGCCGGCATCGATCCGAAGAATGTGTATGCGCAGTCCTTCAATCTCAACGACGTGCTTTACTGGCTGAAAAACGAGCCACGGTTCGGCAAGAAGGCCGTGTATCTTGACGGCCGCTACAATGATCCCAACTTCGATCATACCAAGCCGGAAACGTGGTCGCCCAGCATGGAGGAACTCTTTGCTAAGAACGTGAGAATCATCGCGCCGCCCATGTGGATGCTCTTGAAGGTTGGCAACGACGGTGAAATCGAGCCTTCGGAGTATGCTAAGCGCGCCAAAGCTGCTGGCCTCGACATCATCACCTGGACGCTTGAGCGCTCCGGTCTGCTGAAGAGCGGCGGCGGCTGGTACTACCAGACGACAACCGATGTGATCAACAACGATGGGGACATGTTGGAGGTGCTTGACGTGCTCGCGCAGGACGTGGGCATCCTCGGCATTTTCTCCGACTGGCCTGCAACGGTGACCTTCTACGCCAACTGTAAGGGTTTGGAATGAAGAAGAAGAAGATGATGAATAATTGAGATAAAAATTCTCAGCAACATATTAAAAAGCTCCTTGCAATAAAATGCAAGGAGCTTTTTCCATGGTTAGAAGAGGAAATTGATCCTTTAAGCGAAAAAAAGCAGCAGTTTATCAAAGTGGTTTCCCTTCTTGATCTGGGCAAACGTCTTAAAGCATATGCATGGCGCGGAATAGATCGCAAGCGTAAGAGTCGTATTGACTTAGCGAAGGCATTTGTGGCAAAGTCGATATATAATTTTGAGACAACCGATATTCTCATTGAACACCTCAAAGGCTGCAAGAATCTCAGGCGATTATGTGGTTGGGAAAAGCGTTGCTCGGTTCCATCAGAAGCAGATTCTGCCTTTAAAAGCTGTATCTTTCCCGGAAACTTGAGTGATTCTTAGTAATATACCTTTTTCATGTAATAAAGAAACTTCCCTTTGAATAAAAGAGACAGAACCTCCACTCGCTTGCATTAGTAAATGGGAAACAGCTGGCCTCAACGGAGAGAAAAAGGGGTGAGAATGCTTAACCAATTGATCGAAGCTATGGAGAGGGCCATCCTTGAACTTAAGGAGTGGCCGGATAAGGCTGTTCAGATATTCCACCATAATGATTCTGATGGTCTCTGCTCCGGGGTAATACTCACCAGGGCCTTTGAAAGACAGGGGTTTAGGTGCGCCACCATAACCAAAACCCAAAATCTTGACCATAAAAATGATAGATAGTTGGAATAATCCTGAACAGAGATGAAAACAATTGGCTGACTTCAATATACTATTTAGTGTCCAACCGAAAACTGTTATTTTTCCCAATCTCTACGTCAGGCTCAAATTATAATCCTCGAAATACTCAATGTATGGATGCCTGTCCCGCTGTATTTAAGCGGGGTGGTTATAATTTTCGCCTTCCCCCGCTCAAAGTCCGGGATCTTCGACTTGATCTTGGAAAAAATTCCTAGTTTTTGTTCAGACACTATTTAGTAATGGTATCTTAATTTAAAGAGATCAAGCCTAAAGTATAAGGGTATTAGGCGTTAATTAACCACA
>JAIVXD010000094.1:0-8329 GCA_048636195.1 Anaerolineales bacterium | reverse complement strand
AAATACTATTGGAGCTAAGCGTCAAGGCTTGAGTCTCAGGGAAATCGTGCTCAAAAAAATTCATCATGGAAACGACCATTTTGTAAATCCCTTTAGCAGTGTGGATTCCAGAAATCCATGGCAGATTATAAGATGGAAGCTGTTTTCAGAAAACCGTTTCAAGGCCTTTTACAATGAGGAGAGTGTAATTCCTGTGTCTATTGATTGGGAACCTGTAAAGCGCAGCAATGGGCTTTCGATCACATTTATTAAGCATGCCAGTGTAATGATAAAGGATCTGGACAAATACATCCTTGTGGATCCCATTTTTTTCGGTCTTTTCCGGTTTATCAAGGATTTTTCACCCCTGGCCTTTGATATAAAAGAAATTCCCCTGCCTGATCATGTCCTGATCACACACGGTCATTACGACCACTTAGACAAGCCTTCCCTTGCTTCTCTCGGAAAAGAAACCCATGTGATTACGCCCATGGGTTACAACGATGTCTTTAATGACCTGGGAATGAATCGACGCACCCAGATGGACTGGTTTGATACCTATAAGGACGGCAAACTGGAAATCACGCTGCTTCCCTGCAATCACTGGACCATGAGGAACCCCCTGGTCGGACCCAACCGGTCGCTTTGGGGTTCATTCCTTGTCAAGACTGCCAGTGGGACCACTATCTTCATTTCCGGAGATACAGCCTATTTTGATGGTTTCCGTGAGATCGGAGAAGAATTTTCCATTGACCTGGCAATTTTCAACCTGGGCGCCTATGAACCTCGCTGGTTCATGGCTACAAGTCACATAAACCCCAGTGAAACAGTGCGGGCCTTTCGGGAACTTCAGGCCAGGCACCTCCTCATTGTTCACTGGGGGACCTTCCGTTTAGGCGATGAGCCAGTGCATTTCCCGCCGAATGATCTCCGGAGGGAATTAGAAGAGGAAGGACTTTTGGACCGTCTTGTGGACTTAAAACATGGACAAACTCTGTTTTATGACAGGAGAAAGTAGCTCACCTGAAATCTAATCTCCTTTAGGTACTATGATTATATTAACACGCCTGTTCTGAGAACGCCCTTTTGATGTTTCATTGCTGGCAATCGGTTCATAGAAGGAACGGCCCACAGCCTCCAGGTTCGTGGGATCAAGGCCCTGTTCATTTTGCAGGTAATTGACCACCGAAGCAGCACGGGCAGCAGAAAGCTCCCAATTTGATGGGAACTTATGACGATACCCCGGCGAAATGGAGACATCGTCAGTATGTCCCACCACCCGGATTTGCTTGCCCTTAACATTTTTCAGTGTGTTCCCGATCTTCCCTAAAATCTTCCTTCCTTTAGGACTAATTTCAGCCTTACTAAATTCGAAGAGAATGCGATCAACAAAAGTGACGGAGATCTTTTCCTCAAATGTCTTAATGGTTACCTCCTGATTTTCAATCTGTTTTTTAAGATCGGAAACAAGCTTCTCATACGTGGTTTTCAACTGGTCGATCTTGATCTCGGTATTGTCCTTTTCTCCCTTAATGTTAGAAAGCTGAAGTTGAAGCCTCTCGATCTCACTTTTGCCTTTCGCAATTTCATCCTCCAGAAAAAGTATACGGGCCTGGGAACTCTTGAGTTTTTCCTGAAGCTCTGTAGTCGCAGCGTCCCTGTATGAGAGTTCATTCTCAAGGGCCGCCTTAGCCTTTTTTTCTTCCTCAAATTGTTCTTCTAAATCATGGAGCCTTGCCTCAAATGATGAAATCCCTTGATTCTTCACACTTATCGTGTCCTCAAGTTCGGAAATACGCTCATTTGCACTCTTAAGTTCCATGCTATTGACATCATATGAGGATTTCAATTGGTCCATTTTGCTCACGGCTATGGCCTTTTCGGTTTCGAGGTCAGAAAGCTGACGTTGAATCTCCTCAATCTCACCCTTGCCTTTAGCGATTTCACCCTCCAGATAAAGGATCCGCGACTGGGAACTCTTGAGTTTTTCCTGAAGCTCTGTAGTCGCAGCATCCCTGTATGAGAGTTCAGTCTCCAGGGCTGCCTTAGTCTTTTTTTCTTCCTCAAATTGTTTTTCTAAATTATTGAGCTCTTCCTCAAATGATGAAATCCCTTGATTCTTCACACTTATCGTGTCCTCAAGTTCGGAAATGCGCTCCTTAGCACTCGCAAGTTCCGTGAGGTTTGTGTCATACAGACCTTTCAACTGGCCCATTTTAGTCTCGGCTATGGCCTTTTCGCCTTCAAGATCGGAAAGTTGACCTTGAAGCCCTTCAATCTCGCTTTTGCTCTTATTAATTACGTCCTCGAGGAATATGATCCTTGACTGAGAGTCCTCAAGTTTTTCCTGAAGCTCTGTAGTCGCGGTATCCCTGTATGAGAGTTCAGCCTCCAGGGCCGCCTTAGTCTTTTTTTCTTCCTCGAGTTGTTTTTCTAAATTATTGAGCTCTTCCTCAAATGATGATAGTCTTTGATTCTTCACATTTATCGTGTTCTCAAGTTCGGAAATACGCTCATTTGCACTCTTAAGTTCCATGCTATTGGCATCATATGAGGATTTCAATTGGTCCATTTTGCTCACGGCTATGGCCTTTTCGGTTTCGAGGCCAGAAAGCTGACGTTGAATCTCCTCAATCTCACCCTTGCCTTTCGCAATTTCATCTTCCAGATAAAGGATCCGCGACTGGGAACTCTTGAGTTTTTCCTGAAGCTCTGTAGTCGCAGCATCCCTGTATGCAAGTTCAGCCTCAAGAGACTCTTTGGCCTTTTTTTCTTCCTCATATTGCTTTTCTAAATCATGGAGCCTCTCCTCAAATGACAAAAGCCCTTGATTCTTCACACTTATCGTGTTCTCAAGTTCGGAAATGCGCTCTTTAGCACTCTTCAATTCCCTAAATAGTTCGACATTTTTCTCGATTTGATCGTGAAGTTTAGAGATTTCCTGGTTGAATTGAGTAACTTTTTTATTCGATTCAGCCAGTTTTTTCTCACTGTTTAGAAAAGCTTCTTTCGTATCAGCATACTTCCCATAGAGAATTAGCCCTGAGATAATAGCAGCCGCCAGGACCAGGGACAACACGATAATGGCGTTTTTTTTCATTGCTACCCCCTCCCTCCTAAATGATTGTTAATCAATCCGAGACATATATTTGCCTGCTTTTCCAGTGAATCTACATTGACATATTCATTTGGCCCGTGTGCATGTTCTCCTAAAGGACCATAGATGATCGTTGGCATACCCGTATATCTGTAAAACCTGGCGTCAGTCACTCCTCCCTCACCAACATAAAACTCAGGTTCTGTCTTTGAAACATCCTTAATTACCTCAAAAACTGTCTTCACAAAAGAAGAGTCTTTGGGTGTTATGTTTGCCGGTCCATATAAGGTGTTCAGAATCTCATAACTCTCCTTTCCCAAAACCCTGTCTATTTGCTGTTCTATTTCAGCTAAAACAGTTTCCTTTGTTTCTCCTGGAATCGTTCTTCTGTCTACTGTGATTACACACTCACCAGGGACCTGATTTTTGACCTTTCCTCCTGATATCATATTAACGCTTATGACGGGTGATCCTATCTCCGGATGGAATTTATCGATTTCCCTATCTATTGCGAGAACGGCCTTTGAAGCCAGAACTATGGCATTTATTGCATCAGACCTTGCTTTTGCAGTATGTGCCGCCCGCCCTTTGAACTTCACATCAAACACCAGTATGCCCCTCTCCCCGTTTCTGATCTTTAAATCACTTCCTTCACCTATTATAACACAGTCAGGCTTTTTGATCTTCCCCTTTTTTATCAACTCTATTATGTGTCTTGTCCCAAATTTTGCGCCTTTCTCTTCATCCGAAACCAGTTGTATCTGCAAATTTCCATTGAGTTTCTCTTTCGCCAATATTTCAGCGATATGCATCATGACAGCACAACTGCCCTTCATATCATAGGCCCCTCTGCCAAAGAGTCTATTTCCCTTTAATTCTGCCGAAAACGGATCTGTTTCCCATATGGATTCATCTGCTATTGGTACGACATCGAGATGCCCGTTAAAGGCTATGGTTTTTTCGCCATGCCCCAAACTGGCTATTATGTTAGGTCTTCCTTTTTCCTTTTCATATATCCCGTATTCCACTCCAATACTTTCGAAAAAGCCGGAAACATATTCGCCGATATCTTTTTCCATCCCTGTTAAGCTTTTGTATTTAATAAGATCTTTTGCAATCTCTACTATTCTGCTTTTATTTACGCACATATGAATACCCTTAGGAAAAGGATTTGATTGACAAAATTGACATTGTGTAATTTTCCAGCTTTCAAAAAATTTCCCAAAAAGTTGGGGGAAGTCGATGGGTACAAAAATTCGATGGATTCACGCCCACACAGGGATGACGTTCGGGCAGGTAGGATTGTCATTCCCGCCCCGCATCAAGTGCGGGATAAACTACGGCGGGAATCCAGTTAGGGACACCTAAATCTATTGAGAAAGTACGCTTTCAAAAACAAATATTAAATTTACGCTGCTGTTTGTAAATGAAAAATCAAAAATCCTACACAACTTTTTCCCTGATTTTTATACGTTCTCTTTTAGCCCTGGGATCCGGGATAGGCACCGCAGATAACAAGGCTTTTGTATACGAATGCTTTGGGTTTCTAATGACCTCCTCTGCATTTCCTATTTCAACTATCTTTCCATTGTGCATGACCGCAATATCGTCACACATATATCTCGCTACGGCCAGATCGTGAGTTACAAAAAGGACTGTTAGATCGAAACTTTTCCTCAACGCCAGCATGAGGTTCAAAACACCTGCCCTTATTGAAACGTCCAGCATGGAAGTTGGCTCGTCTGCCACTATAAAAATCGGGTCGATAACCAGGGCTCTTGCTATTGCAACCCTCTGCCTTTGCCCTCCTGACAGTTCATGAGGGTAACGGTATAAAAATCCTTCTGGTGGCTTTAATCCAACAACCTCCAGCGCATCATGGATCTTTTCTAAATTATACAATCCTTGAGCTATCAAAGGTTCCGCAATGGTGCTATGAATTGTAAGTCTCGGATTCAACGACTCGTATGGGTCCTGAAATATCATCTGGATATTTTTCCTGAATTTCTTCAAGTTCTCTTCCTTCAGGCCTGCTATATCTTCACCCCCAATATATATCTTCCCGCTTGTCGGATTCAATAGCCTTACTAACAATTTCGCTGTTGTCGTTTTTCCACACCCGCTCTCACCAACCAGCCCCAATATTTTCCCTTTCTCTATTTTAAAGCTTATATCATCTACAGCATGAACATACTGTTGGCCTCTTGAAAACAATTTCTTCTTTAAAGGGAAAAGCTTTGTTAGATGTTCAATATTTACCATTTCCATCAGATCACCCGGTGACATGCCAAAAAGTGACCGCTTTCACTTTCAACAAACTCTGGCCTTTCGTTTCTACAAATCTCCTCGGCATAACTGCAACGGGGATAAAACCTGCACCCTCTTGGCGGATTCAACATATTTGGAGGTTCTCCCGGCACAGGCTTTAATTCTTTTTTTGGTCCCTCAATACTCGGGAAAGACGACATCAGAGCCTTTGTATACGGATGAAGAGGGTTGTCAAATAAGGCAAAGGTATCCGCATACTCAATGAAATTCCCTGCATACATCACGCCTATTTTATCACAGGTTTCCGCTATCACGGATATATCATGGGAAATATACATCATGATCATGTTAAGTTTCTTCTGGATGTTTTTTATCTCACCTATTATTTCATCCTGTACGATGACATCCAGGGCCGTTGTGGGTTCATCTGCAATAATAAATTTCGGGTCACATGCCAGTGCCATTGCTATTATTGCCCTTTGTCTCATTCCGCCGCTATACTCGTGGGGATAGTTTTCCATTCTTTCCGGAGAAAGACCTACCAGTTTGTATAGATCACGGACCTTCTCTCTTGCCTGTCCCTTTTTAATATTCTCATGGGCCATTATGGCCTCTATGATCTGATCTCCTACCTTATAAACCGGATTTAAGGCGTTCATGGCCGCCTGGAATATCATAGAGACCCCTTTCCACCTTATCATCCTCATTTCATCTTCTGTCTTCGGAACTATATCCTCCCCGTCAAAAATTATCTCGCCATTGGTTATTTTTGCATTCTCCGGCAGAAGTTTCATAATACACATCCCCAGAGAAGTTTTCCCGCATCCACTCTCCCCAACAAGCCCCATAGCCTCCCCGCTCATAATCCTGAAGGAAACATTATCCACAGCACTGACAGAACCCTCAGTAGTATCATAAGACATTCCCAGATTTTTTATTTCAAGTACCGTATCCATATGTTCATCTTTTCTTCAGCCTGGGGTTAACCATCTCTTCCAATCCAACGCCTATTAGATAAAAGGAGAAGGCAAGCAGTGAGATACACAACCCCGGAGGAATCATCCAATATGGGGCTTTAAAAACATATCCTTTTACAAAACACCATTGAAGCATCATTCCCCAGCTCATGTTCGACGGGTCTCCAAATCCAAGAAAACTTAGCCCTGCTTCAACGAGAATTGCACCTGTAACAGTAACTGTTAGATAATAGAATGCTATTGGAAGCACATTCGGCGCCAGATGTTTTACAATTATCCTTGTGTTGCTGACACCAGAAACCTTCGCAGACTCTATAAACGGTCTTTCTCTTAATGACAAGGTCTGAGCCCTGATGACCCTGGATATTATCGGCCAGAACGTTAAGGAGAGTATGAGAAGTATTACCCAGTTGCTCTGCGTGCCAAAAATACCTGATATAACGATGAGAAGAGGAAGTCTTGGAAGAGTTAAGATAATGTCCGCAAGTCTCATTAAAAGTGTATCCCATATTTTCCCATAATATCCTGCAATAAGACCTATGGCGGCTCCTATGATTGTTGAAAATACTGAAACCATCATTCCGAGCATAAAGGCTATCTGTGATCCCCTGAGCAATTGAGAAAACAGATCCTTGCCTATATCATCAGTACCCAGGGGGTGTTTCCAGGAAGGTCCGACAGAGCCGTGCACATTGGGATCCACACCAATTATTGGGTCATATATCTCCGGGTTTATGTTTATCCATATGGGAGAAAAAACAGCCATGGTTCCAAACAGTATCATGATAGATACGCCCAGCTTTATGAACGTACTCTTCCTTACCAAACCCCAAATCTGCCTGATTTGGCTTGCTTTCTTGTTTTCTGTTTTTTTCATTTATTTAATCAATATAGAGCCAAGTTCATCAGTAAGATATCCTCGGATCCAGATACGCGTAAGCGATATCAGCTACAAAATTAGCTAACAGTACGACCACCGTAATAACTGCAAATGCCCCCTGCACAAGGGGGTAATCCTGCCTCAGTGTTGCTTCTACTATTGTCCTCCCGATGCCTGGCCATGAAAAGATTGTCTCGATCAAAACCGCCCCTCCAATTGAAAACGAGATACTTATGGCAAATGCAGTAACGATTGGAAGCATTGCATTTCGTGCTGCATGTTTATTCTTGATCACCTTTTCCTTTAGCCCCTTCGCCCTGGCAGTAACTATGTAGTCTTCTTTCAATGTCTCAAGCATGCTGTTTCTCATTAAAAGCATATAGCCTCCAAACCAGAGGAGCACATATGTTACCAGGGGAAGAATCAAATGATACCCCATATCACATATCTTTTCCATAAGCGAAGGATCGAGAATCCACTTCTCGGGGGTTATCATTCCACCAAGAGGAAACAACTTCAGCTTAAATGAGAATATCCACAAAAACATAATGCCAAGCCACGGTGTGAAGGTGGTATAAAACCATAGCCCCAGGATCACAAAGAATTTTTCTGTCTTGCTTCCTCTTTTCCATGCTATTGCTTTTCCTATAGAAATCCCAATGATATAAGCAATGATTACGGCTGTGGTGATCAGTAAAATTGAATTCAACATCCTCTCCATTATGATACTCATTACTGGTCTGCCACTGTAAAACGAAGTCCCGAAATTTCCATGAACGAAATTCTTGAGATAAACGAAATACTGAACTGCAATCGGTTCATCGAGCCCGAACTGTTTTCTTATGGTTTCCTTAGCTTCTGCCGTCATTGAGGGAGTTAAAAGAAAAGAACTTGGATCGCTGGGCATAACTCTAAACATGAGAAATATGATACTGATCACAATGAAAAACGTGATTATTATCTGTATTATCCTGCCTATTATGTATTTTCCCATTTTTTTTACTATCCTGAGTAAACCCTAACGTTGCATAAAATTTGAGTTCAAAACGCTTTAGATTAGGTTAGCAAGGGACGTTGGGCCATTTTCAGGGGTGAAAGCGTATTTAACACATACGGTGAGGTCTTGAA
>JAIVXD010000093.1:0-8339 GCA_048636195.1 Anaerolineales bacterium | reverse complement strand
TTGCCGTAAGCCACAATTACCCTCTTTAATTCCGGTAAGGCTGCGGTCCTTGATTTATCTGGCTGTGAAGGGCCTGGCGCCTGTGTCCTTTGAGATTTTCTAAAACCTCCGGGTTGAGATGCCCCTGGTGCTGGCGTTTCTCTCGCTTCCTGTATGGCCTCAAGGTATATGGGTTCCACATAGATAAATGAGTCGCTGATGGGGATGGCCAGGAGATTTCCCCTGATGACCCTTGACCCACCCTGGCCCCACAAACTCAATTCCCGGGATATATCCGTATTCTGGTCTATCCTGGCTTCTATCTGCATGGGTCCAAAGACTAGTTTTTCCTTGGGCAATTTGTAAACCAGAAGTTTTCCATAGTTGGGCAGGTCACTTCTGGCCGCCAGCCAAGCGATCATATTATCCTTTCTGGAAGGGGTGAAGGGGGTCATTAGAAGAAATTCTTCTTTATCCCCTTCGGGCAATTTTATGATGACATAATAAGGTTCCATTTTTTGCCGGATGTCACCATACATCTCATCAGGGATTTGCCAGAGGTCTTCCTGATTATAGAAGACCTGAACGTCCTCCATATGATAGGTTGTGTAGGTATCAATCTGTATTTTAAACAGATCCCTGGGATAGCGGATATGCCTTTTCAGATCGGCAGGCATATCATTGAAAGGCTTAAATAAATCAGGGAATATACTTGAATAGGTCTGAACAATAGGATCTTTTTCATCAACTATGTAAAATGATACATCTCCGTTATAGGCATCTATGATGACCTTCACTGAATTGCGGATATAATTCAGCGTCTTGTTTTTAAAACGAGCCTTAAACCGGCGGGAATAGGGATACATGTCAGAGTTCGTGTAGGCGTCTTGAATCCAGTAAAGCCTTCCCTCGGACACGACCAGATAGGGATCACCGTCATAATCTAAAAAAGGTGCAATAGCAGCGACTCTCTTGTCAATCCGGCGTTTAAACATTATCCTGCTCTCCGGATTCAGATAATTGGTGAAAAGTATCTGGGGATCAAAAAACTCAAAGGCAAACAAAACTCTCCTCACAAAGGAGTTTATAGGGACGCCCCCCTTTCCCTGGTAAATGACATACACATTCTTGTCTCCCTTGGGGTAATCAAATTCCTTGGTTTTTGTCTTTATCAGGACATACTGTTCTGTTTTTTCTCCATAATAAATCTCCGGCCGCTCTACCTTTAGATCCGCCTCAGAGACCGGAGGCACGTCTTTGATGAAGAGGCGTGGAAGCCCCTCTCTGGTTACTTCGTTGACCGGGCTTGCGGCCAATCCATAGCCATGGGTATAAATCAGGTGTCTATTGACCCAGGTATTTGCCTGGGGAGGCAGTTGACTAATAACCAATTCCCGGGCCGCCAGCATAAGCTGTCGATACTCGTTATTGATCAAATAACGATCTACGTCCACATTGTTAAAATCATAGTAAAGCCGTATGGACTGAATTTGCCTATAGGTCTGAAGCAACGGGCGTTCGTCCCAAATCCTGATATTTTGCACAGTCACATCATGCTTCTCGATATCTTCCACGCTGAGTGTATCGCTGACATCAAAATCGACTGCTTTTATATTGTTCAAATTATAGGCATTACGTGTAAATTCAATATTATGGGCAATGTAAGGCGCTTCCTTTTCTAATTCATTGGGTTTAACCACGAATTTTTGTACCAGAGTAGGTAAACCGGTGCCAAACAACAACACGGCCCCTAACCAGATTCCACCACTTAACAAGATCAATTTTTTTCTGGACTTAAAAACGTCAATGAAAAGAATCACAGCCAGGCCCAACGAGAGGATTATCAAGATCCTGTAGGCCCATACTTTAAAATGGACATCAGTATAGCTGGCACCAAAAGCAGGTCCCTGGGTGGAATACAAAAGTCCATATATTTTAAGATAAAAACCCCAGGCCACGAGCAAAACAATGATTCCTAACAGGAAAATAAGGTGTTTTTTGGCTTTTTCTGAAATGGTAATCTTAGGTAGAGAGGGTGGCGCACCTTCTGCCGGGGAAAGGTCTCCAGCTATCTGAAGCGCACCGCCTTTCAGATACCACGCGATTGTTATAAGACCCGCTAAGACGAAAAAAACCATTAGCCCTTCTCGGACCAGGATATAAAGGGGGAGAGAGAATACATAAAAACCGATGTCCTTATTGAAAATAGGATCTACGCTTCCAAAGGGTTCCTGGTACAAATAGCGCAGGACCATATCCCAATGATTTGAGCCCTTTGATGCAATAACAAAGCTAAGAATCAGGATAACGGCCAGAAGAATAGTATTTAGGGCCCTGCCTGAAAGGCCAACCTGGGAAAAATAACCGCCCGCATCTCCGAGGTTCATTCCACGCCCATCGTCAGGGTGCAAACGTGTGGCAACGTAAATGTTAACGGTTATAATAATCATCAAGGGTAGCCACACCACAAATCCAAAGCCAAATTTGCTCAAAAGCATAGTCCAAAAAACCGGCGCAAAATCAAGGTTCTCGAACCACAGCCAATCAGGATAGATGGAAATACCTGCCCAGAGGAAAAGGACAATCAAAATTCCGAATCCGATAAGTATTTTTTTCTTCATAACTGGTCTCCGCTGATGTAAAAGTCAAATTTCAGGTAAGTGCGCATAAACGCTATAAATATTTCCAATCGTCCAATACGATTGGCTTTAGCGGGTGATAATAGGATTTATAAATATTTAGCGCAAGAGGTTTTATTAAAATACGGCAATTTAGAATTGCTGTGGGCCAGAAATCACACTTGACAATAAACGGTTGTTGACCTAACAATTAACACGGCTAACCCGCTAACCTTTATAAAAGAGGAAAGGAGATTTCTGATGACAATTCAAAAAGGAAAGGCATCCCCGGAATTTGAAAAAGCGCTTGGGATCGGTCGTCCACCAAATATTACCCAATTATTCCCTAATTCCAGGGCCCTGATTGTGAGTGGCAAGGTGATAGACAGGGCCATGATCGAGAAAGGGAAGGCCATGACCATCGCGGCCAACGGGCGAAATCACTTTGTGATTCGTGGGGCTCTCATGGCGGCACAGCGAGCAAATGCGGTTATAATCATTGAAATTGCCAAATCCGAGGGGGGAGCAAGTGCTTATTGTGGGGTTAATTTATGGAACATGGCACGGCAGGTGGATGCGGTTTGCAATGAACTGGGAATCACCGTGCCTGTGGCCATACATGCGGATCATTACGGCATCAAGGGCGATAAGGATGTGGAAACGGCCAGGACCGAAATCCCATCCCTGTTCGACGCGGGCATTACTTCAATTGCTATTGATGCCTCACACCTTCCTGATGACGAAAACCTCCTGGCAAATATCGCCCTTAATCCCTATGTACCCAATTGGGCCGGATATGAAACTGAGGTCGGTGAAATAAAGGGGAAGGAAGGTCTTTCAACGGCTGATGAAGCGCTCTTCCTGATACAGGGTCTCAACGCTCACGATATTTTTCCCGACTGGATCGCCCTAAACAATGGAACCACCCACGGCATTGAGGCCAGCGATAAGGGTATCCAGATATCGTTGACAACAGAGATCCATAATGCCCTGGCAAAATATAAGGTATCAGGGGCCCAGCACGGGACCTCGGGTAACAATTCCGAGCGTCTCAGGGACATCGCGCAAACGACCCATACCACAAAAGCCAATGTAGCTACTGCACTCCAGATGATTACATGGGGGGTAAAGGTCAATGAATACGGCAACGCCCTTTTGGATGAAAACGGAGAATTTGTTAAGATGGCAGATAAAGGGATGACCGAAGACATGTGGGCTGAGATAGTTGAGTATGCCAAGGAAAACGGCCTTAAGGGCGGGAATTACAAAAAGCTCAACCTCCCCTTTGAAAATAAGCTCCTGGGCCTGCCCCGTGATGTGCGGGAAAGGATGGCAAAAGGCGTGGAGGACTTTGTTTATGAGCTGCTCACTAATGTATTTAATGCCAGTGATACAGCACCCCTGGCTATTGATGCTATTCTAAAGGCAGATTCCTATGATCTGGGAGCAAAAGCCACCCGCATTGAGGACCCTTCTGAATGGACTGAGAACCAGATTCATGAACGGGCATCCAAATTAGATGTGGACAAAGGCCCTGCAGGGGATTTTGATGATTAAAGACCCTGAAGAAAGGCCACACCTCTGGATCAAGGACATCACGGAGAAAGATACGGTCAGAGGCCATTACCTGGTCAAGGAAAAAAGACTGGCAAAAACCCGAAACGGAAAACCCTTCATTAGCATTACCCTGTCCGATCGAACCGGAGAGGTTGGGGCCAAGGTATGGGAGAGGGCTGAAGAGTACTCCGCCCTATTCCATCAGGGAGATATCCTTGAAGTAGAGGGAAATGCCGAGTCCTACCGGGGCCAGATACAAATCACTGTTTCAGAGCTGGCCCCCTTGAAAGGAGAAGTTGATCACGGCATTTTCCTGGAATCTGCCCCTGGAAATACCGCACAGATGATGAAGGCTCTCAGGGATGTCCTGAGTGGCCTGCAAAATGTCCACCTGAAGGCGCTCATTGACCGTTTTTTCGCTGATAAGGAGTTCGTTTCTTTGTTTGAAAAAGCACCGGCGGCAAAGAATTTTCATCACGCATACACAGGTGGCCTGCTGGAGCATACCTTGTCAGTGTGCCAGATGTCTGTACGAGTGGTGGAGCATTATCCCCGGTTGGACAGGGAACTGCTGCTAACGGGAGCGTTTTTACACGATATAGGAAAGATAAGGGAATTAAAGGCCTATCTCCAGATCGATTATACGGATGAAGGGAGACTACTTGGCCATGTGGTCATGGGAGTGGCCATGGTGGATGAAAAGCTAAGGGGACTAAAGAGTTTTCCCCAGGAACTGGCCGCCCGACTGAAACACCTGATACTCAGTCACCACGGCCAGTATGAATTCGGATCCCCTAAAAGGCCAAAGTTTTTGGAGGCCTTTGCCCTTCACATGATTGATGATCTGGATGCAAAGATAAACGGGTTGGGCAATTTTATGGAAAAAGACAGGCGGGAAGGGGCCTGGACCGATTTCAATCGCCTGTTTGATAGGTACTTTTTGAAAGGGGAGATCCTTTCCATTGAAAAAGACCCGGACGAGACAGGCCGAACAGACGTGAGGCAGGGGAAGTTATTTTCTCCCTAATCATAGGTGTGAGAAACTCCTAAAATGAAACGTCAAACATTTCTTTCACTATCGGTATTTGTTGATCAGTTCGGCATCGCACAGACATGATAATGGCCTGGGCTTCTTTGATGGCCTTTTCCAGGTCATCATTTACGATTATATAATCATACCACACACATTGTTTGATCTCACCGGAGGTCTTTTTCATTCTCGATTTTATGACTGTTTCAGCATCCGTTCCCCGCGCCATCAGCCGTTTTTCCAGGACATCCAGAGATGGCGGCAGCACGTAGATAAGCACGCTATTTTTGAAATGCTTCTTGATGTTTTTTGCGCCCTGGGTATCCAGATCCAGCAGAACATCAAGCCCCGAGGAGGTCTGTTCATCAAGGCTTGAAAAGGATGTGCCGTATAGATCATCATAAACCTGAGCCCACTCCACAAATGCCCCCGCATCGATCATACTCCTGAAGGTCTCTTTTTTTAAAAAGTGATAGTCGATGCCATCACTTTCTTTCCCCCTGGGCTTGCGGCTGGTATGGGAGATGGAATACCCAAGGCCCTCGATTCTCTCTTTGAGGGCCTTGATGATGGTAGATTTCCCTGCCCCGGACGGTGCAGAAATTACAAAGAGGTTACCTGACATATCTATTCTTCGATTTCTTCCCCGCTTAACGTACAATTGGGGCTGTATCTCTGGGCAATAGTTTCAGACTGAATTGCTGACAGTATTACGTGATTACTATCCGTAATAATCAGCGATCTGGTGCGCCTTCCCTGGGTGGCATCGATCAGCCGTTTCTCATCCCTGGCCTCGTCACGTAGCCTCTTAATGGGAGCAGCGTTTGGAGAAATAATAGCAACGACTCGCCTGGAAACAACCGAGTTTCCAAAACCAATATTGACAAGCTTGGGGCTCATGGATATCTCCTTTCATTCCACGTTCTGAACCTGTTCTCGCAATTTTTCAAGCTCTGCTTTCATTTCCACGACCACCTTGGAAATAAGTGCATCAGATGCCTTTGAACTGAGCGTATTCACTTCTCTATTGATTTCCTGAATCAGAAAATCCAGCCTTCTCCCCAGGGCGTCATCCATTAAGAGGTATTCACGAAATTGTTTCAAGTGACTCCTGGTTCGCACAATTTCCTCTGTAATATCCGATTTTTCGGCGAAAAACGCCACCTCCTGGGCGAGCCGGCTCTCATCCAAAGCTACATCCCCAATGATATGATCGATCCTATCCTTAAGCCTTTTCCTGTATTCCTCAACAATACTGGGAGCCCGTCTATCCACCTCATTGACATACCCTTCCAACAGATCGAGTCTTTTTACAAAATCGGCCTCAATAGCCTCTCCCTCTTTGACCCTCATCATGTCAAGAGAATCAAGGGCCTGCTCCACGACATGCTGGAATCCAGGTCTTAGTTTATCCATGTCGACCTCTTCAGGCCTGAAAAGAAGTACATCCTTCATCTGTAAAAGGGAGTCAACCTGGATTTTTTTGTCAAGGTCAAACTGTTCGGCCAGTTGATGCAAAATCTTGAAATAGGAATTTACCAGAGGCACATTCAGCTCAAGGCTGTAAGGGGGTTCTTCACCGTTGTTTTCTATTTGCACAGACACTTCTACGCGGCCCCTCCTGATCCTGGAAGAGATTGTGTTTTTGAGCTCCTTCTCGAGGACCTGGTAATTTCTTGGAATCCGGAGAATGATATCCAGATGACGATTATTGAGCGACCTTGTCTCCGCAATAAACTGTGTATCACCCAGATGATACTCCCCCCTGCCGTATGCCGTCATGCTTTTAATCAAGGCGTTTCATCCCCCTCAACTGTTCCATGTATTTTTTTCTGATTTCATTAAAAATCCCGATGAGTTCCGGAGTTGCATAATCGGGATATGTCCACTTAACCGACCTGAAGCTTCCCTTCCGGAAAATCAACGTGAGGTCTGCATAAATCCCTTTTGACAGATAGACGCGGTGCACATAGTTCTTTCCCGTAGCCAGGATTAACCTTTCAGGAGATATAAGACCGGGGTCAATGTTGACCAACCTGTTTCCCTCCCGGCGATGTTGCTCTTCAATCCCGTTTGTTTTTAGCTTTATCTCGACAAGATGATCAGCAGGGACCAGTTGGGAAAAGGATATGAAACGGCGGTGGAGCGGCCATCCCATTTCCCTGGCATAATATTTAGTACGGTCGAAAAGGAGTTCAGGGCTGATCCAGTCTACTAAACCAATTATCTTCGATAGTTCCCCGACGACCGTATCAATTATCTCTTTCTCAGGCGAGAACAAACTTGAGATGAGCTTGACAGGATCCGGCTCATGGGGTTGGCTCATGGTTGTCGCTTCGCTCCTGATTGACTATTGACTATTGACGCTCTGCGGAAATACATTTATTGATTGACGACTTTCGACTTTTTACCGTGATGAACCCACAAACAGTCCCAACTTCGCCGATGGAGAAATCCCTCCTCTGCAACCTGATGAAAGCATAAGATTTCTCCCTTCGGTCGAAATGATACATTCACTGAATCCGACTTCTTACGAATCCATCAATATTCAATAGTCAATCGAAAATAGTCAATCATCACTTCCCTATAAGTTTTTTCAATTCCTCTGCACTGACAGTGGAAGTTCCTACCTCACCAACCACAATACCTGCGGCGTAATTTGATAATACAGCCGCAGATTTTAAGTCAAGCCCGGAAGCCAGCGCCAGAGAAAACGTGCCGATAACCGTATCACCAGCTCCTGTCACATCAAAGACATTTTTGGCAACGGTTGGAATATGAATTATCTCTCCACCGTTTTCAAAAAGTGTCATTCCATCTTTCCCCTGGGTGATAAGCACGGAGCGACAGTTGAGTTCCTTGAGCATCTGTTTGCCGGCCCGCACCAGCGTTTCTTCATCCACGATCTCAAAACGGCAGAATATCCCTGCCTCAAGATGGTTTGGGGTGATTACATCAACCCCATGATAATATTCGAAATTGCCTGTCTTGGGATCAACGGCAATTTTGACCGATTCACCTGCGGCGGACTTGATCAATTTTCTCAGGCCCTTCATCAGTGAGGCAGAAATCACACCCTTACCATAATCGGCTACCACGATGGCATCTAGTCTATCAAGGTTTTCTTCGATAAAAGTCAGAAGGGTTTCTATGCT
>JAIVXD010000092.1:0-8342 GCA_048636195.1 Anaerolineales bacterium | reverse complement strand
GGTCGTCCATTACAGTCCGGTACATTTTTTTCAAATCTTCAGTCATATCTTCATCCATCCTCATCATTCGTCTTTTTTTGCTGCTCAACGAGTCAACTACTCAACCGCACTTTTGTGCTTTTCTATATATGCATACGCGTTATGATTATGAATCGATTCAAAATTTTCAGACTCAACTGCAAACCAGGTGATATTGGGATCGTTATTCAGCTTAACTGCGATCTCCCTCACAATATCCTCCACAAACATGGGATTCTGGTAAGCCTTTTCGGTTACGTATTTTTCATCTTCGCGTTTAAGGACAGAGTAGACATCACTTGAAGCAGCATTCTCAGCGAGCTTGATCAGATCCTCTATCCATACAAACTTCTTAAATCTCACCTGGAGGCGAACCTCGCCCCGCTGGTTGTGGGCGCCAAAATCGCTTATCTCCTTAGAGCAGGGGCAGAGCGTGGTTATGGGAACATTGATCATGATGACAAGGTCGCTTCCCTTGTTCAGGGACCCCTTAAAGGTGCATTTATATTCCAAAAGACCTTGAATCCCGCTCACCGGCGCTGCCTTATTGATAAAGTAGGGAAAAGTGATTTCCATATGCGCACTTTCCGCATTAAGCCTGTCTTTCACTTCCTGGAGGATTTGAGAGAAATTCTCAAGGGATATGCGGCGGCTGTGCTCGTTTAGGATCTCTACGAAGCGGCTCATGTGCGTCCCCTTGTAATACCGGGGCAGGTTGACGTACATGTTGATCTTGGCAACGGTCTGTTGCTTCCCCATGTCTTTATCAAGGACCGTTATGGGGTAGCGAATCCCCTTCACGCCAACCTGATCAATGTCTATGTTCCTGTTATCTTTATGGTTCTGTATGTCTTCCATGATAGTCTCTTTCTGGACTTAAGGTAAATTCGAAGTATCTTATATTGCAGGTAAAGTCAATAGAAAGGCAAGAGGATAGGCTAAGGGCACAAGGCGTAAGGAAAGAAAAAAATCAACCATGGCAACTTATGCCCTTCACTTTGTATCATTGCGTCTGAGGTAAACCCTACTGTACGTCCACCAAATAATCTTTCAATTTTTCACGAAGCGACTCAGGCCATTTATCATCATGCAAAAAAGCTTTCACCTCCTCTTTTGTAAGAAGTTGTACAATATTTTCTGGTAACTTCCTGAAAGCCTCCAATCTTTGAGTGTCCACATCTAGCTTTCTATCTCTTTTCTCATCCATCATTTATTCTCCTTTGGAAAAGTTCTCCCCCCTCGCCCTCTTTATGAAAGGGGGAACTGAGTTTTACTTACAAGGTTCTATAGGCCTGGATGCTCTATTCACTACGGAGGTGCCGTATCGTTCGTTGCCCGGCCTGTGATTTCAAAAAGGTATGGTAAAAGCTCATTCTTGCAAACCTCGTAAAGAACATGTTTCCCCACGACATGTCTAAACATTTTGTGGGTATTCGTACGCCCCAGGTACTCTAAAATACGACCCGCCGTGGATAGTGGTGGGTCGTCCAGATGAAAAAAACATATATCCCGTCCTATCTCAACAAACGGTGGAATGTCCGGGCATGCAATTGGTAGTTTGATCAACCCGGCCTCGAGAAGCGGTAAACCAAAGCCTTCATCCTTACTGGTCATGAGGAGCATGTCGGCCATGAGATAAAGATCGCGAATAAAGATGCGGCTCGGCACAAGCTTTGTTCTGTCTTTAAACCTGTACTCGGCCAGAATGGCGATATTGTCTTTCAGCTTAAGCTCATTTACCCAGTATTTTAGCCTTCTATAATAGGATACTGCCCGTCCCTCATGTGGATCATATGCGCCTGTTAAGATAAACAAGATATTGTAACCCAAAAGTTTTATGCCTCTCACAATATGGATGGCGAGTTCCACATTTTTCCGGGGTGTTATCCTTGAAGGCTGTACAACGACAAGGTCGCGACTGAAAAGGTCCAGCTCCGCTGCCAACTTCACTGATTTGGGATCCAAATATAAAAAGCTCACAGGATCGATACCATTCGGAATTACCTTCCATTTAATAGCCCTATCTTGTTCTTCGAAAAGCACCCTTCGTGACTCTGAAATCGTCACGTAGTGGATATCGGGATGCGGATTTTGAAGGGCCGTCCAAGGATGGTGATGAAGAAAGTCAGGGGGATGATGTTGAAAGTAAGGTGAATCATGGGCCCAGCTAACTACTGCGGGGCCGTTATTTGAGGTTGCAAGACGACGCAGGGCAAGCGTCAAGGGTAGGTTAAAAGGCATCTGTAGCACATTGTGGGCTACGATGACATCAAGGTTGCCGGACCAGTCAACAAGAAGCTTAAGAATTCTATTGGTCAGCTTTTTTAGGAGTCCGTAATCACCTTTGCGGGATTGCTCATGAGCCTTGCTAACCTGTGTGTGTCTGGATCCCAGGACCGACTCAATACGCACAGGGAAGACATCTGTAAAGACCTCCCCCATTCCTGCCAGGATGCAGACTGATTGTCCCATCCTGTGAAGAATGAGGGCATGTTGATGGAGCATCTCCTCAACACCACCCACCACTGGAGGGCACGAGTAATGAAGGATGCCGATGCGCAAGGATCTTTCCATAGCAATCAAGTTATCTTAGCTAACTGAACGAATTAATGGTGGAAAGAAGTTTTTGTTCCAGGACTTCATAGGAAAAAAATTTCTTTCCAAGTTCGTAATTTTTCTTGACCGCAGCATTCAAATTATCAGGTTCCATGAAAACCTTAAGCCGTTCGACTAACTGCTTGGTTACAAAGGATTCAAAATCGATAACGTCAAATCCACAGGGCTCTATATCCTCGACAAATATAGAGTACCGATTGACTACAATCGGTTTCTTGAAATAGATTGCTTCCACAAAGGCGTTGCCAAACCCCTCATATCCGGAGGGGTAGGTAACGATATCAGCGGCCTGATAAGCATCGTCAATGGTATATTTTTTTTTGCACTCTCTGCTAAAACCATGGATAGACCCAACCCGGTCACCGATATAGAGCACCTCCACTCCCAGTCTCCTGGCGTATTCGAGGACCCTAAGTGCATAGAGATCCCCTTCATCACCAGATTCGTGGGGAATCACCAATCGGGGATGTTCCATCCCCAATAGGCTGGCCAGCTCAACGGCCCTTTCAATCCACTTTCGGGGCACAATCCGCGTGGGCTGAAGGATAAAAAGGTCTTCATCACTAAACCCCAATTCTTTTCGGAGCATGCGGCTTTTCGAATTGGATAAGGGAGGAGGGGTTTCGAAATCAAAAACATTGTGGATAATAACGTTGCTGATCCCTTTTCGATAACTCAGTTGCCTGGAGGCCTCCGAATTGATTACAACATGACGTATGCACTGTAGATTTGGGGGAAAGGCATACTGGAGGTAGTCCTGTACGGCATTTATAAGAAAACGTTTCCTTTCCCAGCTAAAATCATGGTGGTGAGCTATGGCGGGCATACAGGTTTCGGCCAGGAACTCCGTAATGGCCATTCCAAGGGGAATATTCATGGGAATGGCCAGGGCATTCTCAGGAATGAGCATTTCAATCCCAAATTCTTCACAAAATTTGCGGAGCTTAGATTTAAGATGATCCTTAAGTCCTTGAATATGTTTTGTCAGTTGCGGTTCACGTTTTTGTGTTCCAAAGCAGGATTGGTGAAGTTCAAGGATCTCAGGGTGCTCAAAATGGGCTTTTGGCTCCAGAAATGATCGTTCAGGGGGAACGTCCAACTCTCCTGCGAAAAAATAGCACTCATAACCGTTTCGCTCCAAGACCTGATACCATTTATAGGTCTCAAGCGTAACACCGTCGGTCCCTGATATACGGGTTGACACAAATCCAATTCTTTTCATTTCAATACTCACTTTCTAAAAGGCCAAAATATTAATGAAAACCCAATCGTTTCCCCTTTGCTGATCAATTAAACATTTTATCATAAAGTATGAGACCCGAAAAGGCAAGTTTTCGCTAATTCCTTGGATTTTTCCTGAAATCTACTTTTTTTACCTTGAAAATTCAATTATTGTGGCTATTTTACTTGACAACAATAAAATTGTAAGGCATAAAAATCGATTCGCAATTTTAAATTTTTTAAGAAAGGACGTGATTAAAATGGTTTGTACAAGCGTAAAAGAAGGGTATGAGTGTTTTTTCATGAACAAGAAAGGCTGCGAGTTTAATGGTGGTACCTGCCACACCGTAGTTGAGCAATGTGAAGGTTGTCAGAAAGTCAAAGATTTTCCCACCGGTAAATATTGCCTCTCCTTTCCCGATCCTGCCTCCAAATGGCGTCATGGAAACTGCAATATGGCCACACACTTGAAGGCTGCCAGCGATAAAGGAAACGGGAAACTAAACCCCCTTAAGGCTTCGAAGCGCAGGGCTGCGTAGTTTTCATTTCGAAAACTTAGGACTTCCCATATCTTCAGGTAGTTATTAGGAGAAAAAGGCCGGTTCTTTTCTAACGGAAGGGATTTGTATGCCTATCGGGTGAGGTGGATCAAAAATTCGCGGTTCCCTTTGGGGCCAAGGAGTGGGGATGGGATATGCCCCATCACGGTCCAATTTAGATCTCTAAAAACGTCGCTGAGACCATCAACAACCTGTTGATGGAGTTTTGGATCCCGCACCACTCCTCCCTTGCCCACCTGCCCCTTTCCAACCTCGAACTGAGGTTTAATCAGGGCAATTATAAAGGCATGTTTTCGGAGGAGATCAGAGACCGGAGGGACCACAAGCCTGAGTGATATGAAGGAAACGTCAATGACCGCTCCGTCGATCGTTTCTTCTATGTCGCAGGGTTTTAAGTAGCGGATATTTGTTCTTTCAAGGACTTTGACCCGGGGGTCCTTTCGCAGGCCCCAATCAAGCTGCCCGTAACCCACATCTACCGCGATAACCTTATGGGCCCCGTGCTTAAGCAGGCAGTCTGTAAATCCACCTGTGGAAGCACCTACGTCCAGCAGGGTCTGCCCTTTAGTTATCACTGAAAAATGGTTCAGGGCCGCTTCCAGCTTCAGTCCGCCCCGGCTTGCATAGGGCGGGGAAACCTTATTCGTGACGATGGAGGCCGAAGTCGGTATAAGACGCCCCGGTTTGTCAACCGGAAACCCGTTGACCTGCACAAGGTCTGCCATGACCATGGCCTTAGCCCTTTCGCGACTCTCGGCCAGACCTCTTTGTACCAACAGTTGATCCAATCGTATTTTACTGTTTTTGGGCCTGTTGGCAGAAATCCCTCGCCTCCTTTAAAATCCCGGTGGTATCAAGGCCGTATATTTCCCTCAAAAGTGGAGACGCTCCATGCTCCACAAACTTGTCGGGCAGACCAATTCGTCTCATGTGGACATTTACTATGCCCAAATCACTAAATAGCTCCAGGACCGCCCCCCCAAGCCCACCCTGTCTGATATTTTCTTCCACTACCAAAACCCTGCCAATTGAGGTTGAAAGCTCCCCCAGCCCCGGGTCAATTGGCTTTACAAAACGGCAGTTCACAACACCAACAGACAATCCTTCCTTTTCTAAATCAGCGGCTGCCTCCATGGAAGGATAAACCATACTTCCCAGGGCCAGAATGAGCAGGTCTTTGCCTTCCCTGAGGGTCTCTGACTGACCTATAGGGATTTTCTGGTACTTTGTGTCTATTGGGACTCCGAGGCCTTTGCCCCTTGGATATCTGATAGCAACGGGACCTGGGTGTTTCAGGGCCGTGTAGAGCATTTGCCTTAGTTCGTTTTCATCTTTGGGGGCCATGACGGTCATATTTGGCAGGCTGCGCAAATAAGTGATATCAAAATGACCATGATGGGTAGGCCCGTCTTCTCCCACAAGCCCACCACGATCAATGGCGAAAATAACCGGCAGGTTGGGCAGGCATACGTCATGGATAACCTGATCAAAGGCCCTCTGTAGAAAAGTAGAGTAAATCGCCACGACCGGTCTAAAACCCTCTGTGGCAAGACCCGCAGCGAAGGTGACTGCGTGTTGTTCCGCGATTCCCGTGTCCATAAATCGTTCCGGGTACTGTTCGGCAAACTTTGACAACCCGGTCCCCTCAGGCATGGCCGCTGTAACGGCAAACAGTTTTTTATTGGTTCGCGCGAGGTCTACCATGGTGTTCCCAAAGATCTCAGTATAAGATGGCAAAGGCTTGGTCCTGTCCTTTGGAGTGGAGCCCGTGGGGATCTCAAAGGAACCAACCCCGTGGAAGTGTGCCGGGTCCTTTTCGGCTGGCTCGTATCCTTTCCCCTTTTTCGTGAGCACATGCACTAAAACCGGACCTTCCAGGTGGAGTGTATTGTTGAAGGCCTCAATGAGGCGATCGATACGGTGTCCTCTGATAGGCCCTATGTATTTGAATTTAAAGGCCTCGAAAAGCATGCCAGGAGTAAAAAAAGTGATAAAAGAATCTTCGCTTTTGCGCACCAGACTTAGGATGTTTTCGCCAACACCTGGCAGGGATTTTATGAAGCCCTCCAGGTCTTTCTTTAAATTGACAAACCGCTTGCCGGTCATCTTGCGGCTCAAGAAAGAGGAAAAGGATCCCACGTTAGGTGATATGGACATGGCGTTATCATTCAGGACAACGATCAGATCCTTCTCGTGATGCCCGGCCTGATTGAGTCCTTCGAAGGCCATGCCGGCTGTCATGGAGCCATCGCCAATCACTGCAATAACCTTGCTTTTCTCCCCTTTGAGCCCCTTTGCAGTAGATATACCCAGGCCCGCAGAAATAGAGGTGCTGCTGTGCCCGGTATCAAACGAATCGTAATGGCTTTCTTCCCGTTTAGGGAATCCGCTGATACCTCCGTACGTCCTCAAGGTGTGAAACCGGTCTCTTCTCCCGGTAATCAGCTTGTGGGCATATGCCTGATGACCCACATCCCAGATGATCTTATCTTCCGGCGCATTGAACACATAATGGAGCGCAATGGTCAGTTCAACAACGCCCAGGCTGGGCGCAAGGTGTCCGCCGGTCTTGGATACAGTTTTAATGATCTTCTGACGGATTTCACTGGCCAGGCCTTCAAGATCACGAATAGAAAGGTCTTTGAGGTCTGCCGGGCTATTTATGTTTTCTAAAAGGCTATCATTTGTTTTGGAATTACTCATTTCTTTCTCTCAATAATGTATAGGGCAATCCGCCGCAGGGGTTCTGCCGCGTGATCAAATATTCGCAGGGATTCAATAGCTTCTTCAACCAGTTCGGACTGTATTTCTTTAGACTTTTTCAGGCCGAGAACCGAGGGATAGGTTGTTTTCCCTTTTTCCTGATCAGCCCCGACCTTTTTCCCCATGATATTGCTGTCCCCCTCAATATCCAGGATATCATCGGAAACCTGGAAAGCCAGACCTATCTTCCGGCCATAGGAGGTGATTGCGCGGACCTGGGATTCGTCCCCGCGCCCCAGCATGGCCCCGGAAGTGACAGAGGCTGTAATCAGGGCACCTGTTTTATGAGTATGTATAAACTCCACAAGGGGAAAATCAAGCGATTTTCTTTCGGATTGAATGTCAACAACCTGTCCCCCGACCATGCCATTATATCCGGAAGCACGGGAAATCAGACTTATCACCTTAAGCATCACCTGGGGAGCCACATCCTTCGTTAGATCGGCCCTTGTCATCAGGTTAAAGGCCTCAGTGAGCAATCCGTCACCGGCTAAAAGCGCCACCGCTTCCCCAAAAACCTTGTGACTGGTAGGCTTTCCCCTCCTCAAGTCGTCATCGTCCATCATCGGGAGGTCATCGTGAATGAGGGAATATGTGTGGATCAACTCAAGGGCGCATGCCACAGCAAGGCAATCCGTTTCAGTTCCGCCCACGGCCTCCGTTCCAGCCAGGCAAAGGATAGGCCTTAATCTTTTACCTCCTGCGAACAGGCTATATTTCATTGCCTTTATCAAATCGGATGCCGGTCCCTCAGGTTCAGGTATATAGATTTCAAGCGCCCTGTCTACAATACCCTTTTTCTCGCTGAGATAGGACTTAAGATCAAATTGGTCTTTACTCCGCATTGTTTTCTTCCTCAAGCTCAAAGGGGACCTGCGCCTGCTTCCCATCGCTTTCCTTAACCAGGAGTGTCACTTTTTGCTCAGCCTCTTCCAGCTTGTTGGAACAGAATTTGAGCAGTTTCATCCCTTCTTCAAAGGCCTTGAGGGAATCTTCCAGGGACAAGTCTCCTTCCTCGAGACCCTGTACGATTTCTTCCAATCGCTGCATTGCCTTTTCAAATTTCTTTTCAGCCATCATTCCTCCATTTGTATTAAAAACTCTAATATGAGTTGGGCTTGCTGTCAAATGGGAATAAGATATCCTAACCCGGATAAACCGGAA
>JAIVXD010000091.1:0-8368 GCA_048636195.1 Anaerolineales bacterium | reverse complement strand
AGCTTCACTTTTAATAACTTGTACAAATTCCGAGACGTCTTATGACTAAACAACGAGTGCTTATCATTGACGATGAAGAGAACATGCGGCATATGCTGGAAGTCTTGCTGACCAAGGCTGGTTACGGCGTTGAAAGCGCAGCAGACGGGGCCAGCGGTCTCCAGTTGATGGACCGGTCTGATTTTGATTTTATTCTCTGCGATATCAGGATGCCTCGTATGGATGGAGTGACCTTCCTTCAGCATGCAAAAGAAAAGTATCCCGAAAAGACCTATATAATGATGTCCGCTTACGGAACTGTTGAAACCGCTTTGGAGGCCATAAAAGAGGGGGCCTATGATTACATATCCAAGCCCTTTAAGAAAGACGAGGTCCTTTTGACCCTTAAAAAGGCCGACGAGCGAGAACGGTTAAAAGAGGAAAACGTCAGGCTGAAAACAAAAATTGATGAGATCGAAAAAAAATACTCTTTTAGAAACATTGTTGCCAGAAGTGAGGCCATGGCCCATGTGTTTGATCTTGTCAGTAAGGTGTCTGAACACAAGACCACGGTGCTTATCACCGGAGAAAGCGGTACCGGAAAGGAGTTGTTTGCCAGGGCCATACATGCAGACGGCCCCAGAGCATCCGGGCCAATGGTAAGTATTAACTGCGGAGGTATCCCGGAAAATCTCCTTGAAAGTGAATTGTTCGGATACAAAAAAGGCGCATTCACAGACGCTGTAAAGGACAAACAAGGACACTTTGAGGAGGCTGACAAGGGGACTATTTTCCTGGATGAGATCGGAGAAATGCCCCCGTCTTTGCAGGTAAAGCTCTTACGCGTTCTTCAGGAAGAAGAAATCACACCCCTGGGGGATATTGGCTCTAAGAAAATCGATGTCAGGGTTATTGCGGCAACGTCAAAAGTATTGGAGGAGGAACTAAAGGAGGGCAGATTCCGCGAAGACCTCTTTTACAGGCTTAATGTCATGACCATTCATCTGCCCCCATTGAGAGAGAGACGCGGAGACATTACCCTTCTCGTTGGTTACTTTATCGACATTTTCAATAAGAAACTGAAAAAGAATATTCAGGGGCTTTCTTCTGAAGCGATGCCTGTTTTAATTGAATACACCTGGCCGGGCAATGTCCGGGAACTGGAAAACGTCATCGAAAGGGCCATTTTGCTTGCACCTGGCAAATGGATTTCACCCGCCGAGCTCCCTGAAAACATGATGAAAGCTCAAAAACTTCCCCCCTATCTTGGGTCTGACGAGGACCTTTCTATCAAAAAAGCCTCCAAATGGATGGAGCGCAATCTTATCGAAAAGGCCCTCAAACTCACTAATGGGAATCGCACACAGGCCGCCAAGATCCTGGAAGTCAGCCGGCCAATGCTGATCGGTAAGATCAAGGAATACGAATTGGATTTGTGAGCTGCGGTGTAAATACGTTATAGAATTACAGGGTAAGACTATGAGCACCTAAAGGAGGTAACTGATGAGAGAAAAAAACAAAATTGACCTCAATTCCGATGTGGGAGAAAGTTTCGGCAGGTATAAACTGGGACTGGACGAAGAGGTTATTCCCCTAATAAGTTCAGCCAACATCGCTTGCGGATTCCACGCAGGTGATCCAGCCGTCATGAAGCATACGATCTCTATTGCCAGGCAACACGGGGTGGCCCTAGGTGCCCATCCAGGGTTTCCCGACCTGATGGGATTCGGCAGGCGAAATATGGATGTGACCCTGGAGGAAATCAAAGACTATGTCACTTACCAGGTCGGAGCCCTACAGGCATTTGCGACCATTCAAGGTCTAAAGTTGCAGCACGTGAAGCCCCACGGCGCCCTTTACACCATGGCTGTTCAGGATGTGCGTATCTGGGAGCCCACAGTAGAAGTCCTTGCCGGGCTCAACAGGGATCTTATTCTTGTGGTCTTAGCCGGCCCAAACAGGCAGGAACTGGAGGATATGGGATCACACTATGGGATTCGAATCGCATTTGAATTTTTTGCAGACAGGGCATACAACCCTGATGGATCCCTTGTCTCCAGAAAGGAGCCGGGGGCCGTGATCCATGATCATCAGATAGCCACCGAAAGGGTCCTTAAGATGGTGACAGAGGAAAAAGTAGTGTCTAAGGATGGGGGCGAAATAGAGCTTCATGCAGACACCATATGCGTTCACGGGGATAATCCAGAGGCCGTGGCACTCGTGAAAAGCGTCAGGGAGGGACTCCTCGCCTCAAAGGTTGATATCGCCCCTATGGGGACATTCCTTTAGGAAATCAATATGCTCTATGAACACCCCGCATATCGCATAATGGGAGACCGGGCACTTCTCGTTGAACTGGGTGATGGGATTAGCCCCTTGGTCAACAAAAAAGTCAGGGAACTCTTCCTCTGTTTAAAGAATAATCGGGTAGAGGGGGTAGTGGAAACCATGCCTGGTTACCGTTCACTGCTCATTGTTTATGACCCTCTGAAAATCACCTTATCCGCGCTTAAAGAAAGGCTTAATAAACTCCATACAACTATTGACCGGTCCGAAATACCCAAACCCAGAACGCTGGAGATCCCGGTTGTTTATGGCGGCGAATGTGGCCCTGATCTGAACTGGGTGGCTGAATATCATAAGCTCTCCCCTGAAGAAGTTGTTCGATTTCACACAGGGACAACTTACCAGGTCTATATGATCGGTTTCACACCAGGATTTGCGTATATGGGACAATTGCCGGAAGCTATTGCCACTCCTCGCAGAGAAACCCCCCGCACTGCTGTCCCGCGCGGGTCAGTGGGGATTGCTCAAAGCCAGACAGGTGTTTATCCGGTGGAAAGCCCGGGCGGGTGGCAAATAATCGGCCGGACCCCCCTAAGGCTCTTTGATCCTGAAAAGTGGCCTCCGACACCACTGGAAATGGGCGATTTGGTAAAATTTCTCTCCATCAAAGAAGAGGAGATGGCACGTTGGGAAGTATAGAGACACTGGAAATCCTGGCCCCCGGACCCTTGACCACGGTTCAGGACCGCGGGAGGTTCGGGTTCGGGAGATTCGGGATTGCCCCCAGCGGGGCCCTGGATTCCTTTTCCCTGAGAATTGGGAACCTGCTTGTGGGCAACCGCGAAGATGAAGCCTGCCTGGAAATCACACTTTTGGGTTTAAAGGTAAGGGCGCTTGTCGATTTGCTCATAGCCGTCACCGGAGCTGATCTTCAGCCTCATCTGAACAGGAAACCCTTACAGATGTGGCATTCCCATATCATGAAGGAAGGAGAAGTACTTTCCTTTACCGTACCCAGGAGTGGATGCCGCGCCTACCTTGCCCTGGGAGGTGGAATCAGCGTAACTCCATTAATGGAGAGCAAATCAACGAACCTCTCCTCCGGTTTTGGCGGTTTTGAGGGAAGGGCCCTTCGAAAAGGTGACATTCTCTCCACTGAATCGCCCCAGCTTCATCTCAGGGCAGAAGGGAAGGCCCTTGACCGGAAATTGATCCCCGCCTATGGAAAAAACTGGGTCTTGAGGGTCCTCTTCGGTCCCCAGGACGATCACTTCACAAAAACAGGGAAAACAACTTTTCTCAATTCTTCCTTCAATGTTACGCCTCACTCGGATCGCACCGGGATCAGACTTGCAGGGCCAGTAATCCGGACAAGGGCTGGAATGGAGGAATCGATAATATCAGAGGGTGTGGTCTCAGGCACTATCCAGATTCCGGGGGATGGCCAGCCCATCATTATTCTGGGTGAGACGGTCACCGGGGGATACAGAAAAATCGCAACCGTCATCGGCGCGGACCTGCCCCTTCTGGGACAGATGAAGCCGGGGGATCAGGTAAACTTTGAAGAGGTATCAATGAAGGAAGCATATCACACGCAAAGCCAAGTCGAAGAAATCATCAGGCGGTTTAAGGAAGGGTTATAATATTGCTCATAACGGGTGGGCCTCAAGGCGGGATCAAATCCCCAAAAAGGCCTGGCGGAACACGTCACTTTCAAGGAGTTCTTTGCCCGAACCCTCCGTAACAATCCTGCCGGTTTGGAAGACATATCCATACTCGGCCAGATCCAGGGCCTCCCGTACGTTTTGTTCCACCAGTAAGATGGTGCTCCCTTCATCCTTGAGCCTGCGGACAGTATCCAAAACTTCATCAACTAAAAAAGGCGCCAGACCCAGGGAAGGCTCATCTAACATTAGAACATGAGGGCTGGACATCAGCCCCCGTCCAAACGCCACCATATGTTGCTCGCCCCCGGACAGGGTAGATGCCGCTTGTCCCCGGCGTTCTCTCAGCCTGGAAAATAGATTGTAAACAAATTCAAGATTTTTCTGAATCTGATTCTTGTCGTTTAAAGCATATGCGCCCAGAAGCAGGTTCTCTTCAACCGACAATGGGGCGAAAAGCATCTTTTCTTCAGGCACATAGATGATCCCCATCCGTACGATTTCTTCTGTCCTGAGTTTCTGGATCTCCCGCCCCCTGAAGAGAATCCGCCCCTCAAAGACACGCTGTGTTCCCATGATTGCCCGGAGCAAAGTAGACTTTCCCGCGCCGTTGGCTCCTACCACACACACGGTTTCGCCGGAGTCCACGTTGAGTGACACCCCATGGAGGACCGGCAGACCGGAATAGCGCACCTTGATGTTTTCCACCTGGAGGATGTGCTCTGTCATATTTCTTATCCTATGTCCCCGCCATGCTCCCTGACATACCGTTCTCCCAGGTAGGCCTTGATGACCCTGGGGTCCTTTGCAATGGTTTCCGGATCCCCCTCTGCTATTTTCTTGCCTGAATCAAGCACAATCACCCGATCACTAACCTTCATCACCAGTTCCATCACGTGCTCGATCAACATCACGGTCACTCCCATGTCCTCGTGCACGTGCCTGATGTCGGCCATGATCTCCTCAATTTCACTCGGGTTCAACCCGGCCGCTACTTCATCTAACAGAAGCAGTTTGGGATCCGACCCAAGGGCTGTAGCCATTGTTACCCGTTTCTGGGCGGCCACGGTCAGTTCGCTGACCCTAAATTCGGAGACATCGTGCAGATTCAGATCTTTCAAAATCTCATTGGCTCGGGCCCTGGCCCGCGAGGGGGAACGGGTGCGCATAAAACACCCGACCATTACATTTTCCTCCACATTAAGGTCCCCGGAGGCGACATACACCTGAAAGGTCCTTGCCAATCCAAGTCTTGCGACCTCATGAGCTTTCAGGTCGGTAATATCCTGGCCGTCGAACATGACCCTGCCAGAGGTAACGGGGTGTAAACCGGAAACACAGTTAAAGAGCGTGGTCTTGCCTGCGCCATTTGGACCAATGAGACCAACCAACTCTCCTCTTTCCATGGTAATGGAAATGTCATCGTTGGCCCTTAATCCGCCAAAGTCCTTGATAAGGCCATGAATCTCCAAAAGCGCCATCAGCTCCGCTTCCTCCGTCGCACTTTCTCCACAATACCCCATATGCCCCGGGGTTCAAAGGCCGAGATCACCATAATAATAACAGCGTAAATAATCAGGTCAATGCCCACCAGACCCGCTTGGGCGCCCAACCATTCTTTGAGATAGCTCTTACACGGTATTAAAATGCCTGCGCCAATGATAGGGCCCCATAAAGATCCCGCTCCACCAAGCATGGCCATCAGCGCGATCAGGATAGAGAGGTCAAGGCTCATGGTATCTTCAGGCTCAATATTCTTGATATAGCAGGCATGAAAAGACCCCACCAGGCTTACAAAGGCCGTGGCAATGGCATAGGTCTTGACCTTGGCCCAGTGTACATTGATGCCCAGGGATTGTGCCACGTCCTCGTTATCTTTAATGGAGCGAAGCTGAAACCCCAAACGCGATCTGCGAAACCAGTTAACGTAAAGGATCCCAAGGAAAAAGAACCCCAGGATGACGTAATAGTAGTACACATCCTGCTTGAAGATCAGCCTCAAGAAATCAGGAGGAATATATTTAATTGGTGAGATTTCTAAGCCCCTTGCTGCGCCCACAAAATCCCATACCTCAAAGATATCCTTGAGAACCAGGGTGGTGGCGATAGTAGCAATGGCAAAATAATGTCCTTTCAGCCGGAACAGAGGGTAGCCAATGATAAAGGACCAGATGACAGCAAAACACATTCCGATGGGCATTGATATCCAGAAGGGCACATCCCAGCGGATCAACATGACCGCTGTGGTATAGGCCCCGATGCCCACATACTGGGCCTTTCCCAGATCCACCTGACCGCCATAACCGCCGATGGTGTTCCAGCCCATCCCGTATAACGAGAACATCAAGAACTGGATCATTGTCGCCATGGCAAAGGCAGAATGGGGGAAAATGGGAAAGACAAGTAAGAATAGAGCTACCAGCCCGGCAATAGTGAGATCGATGCGTGGGGAGTCTGAAAAATCCAGAGCGTTTTTTATTGTTTCCATCCGAACAGTCCCCTGGGTCGAACCACTACTATGACGAAATAGGCCAGATAGACCCACATGTATTTGAGGGACGTCATAGGAACATTGTTCATCCAGTCAAAGTTAAAAGTATAGGTGAAGAAATCCCATATGCCGGGAATTTCAGTAATCAACCCTACAACAAGTCCTGCAAAAAAAGCACCTGGTACGCTGCCAAACCCACCAAGTGCCACAATGGCAAAGGCGATCATGGTAAATAAAAGGCCCATGAATGGGTTGACAGACCAGAAGTTGACGATAAGCGCACCCGCAATGGTCACCGAACCTCCGCCAATACCCCAGGCCAGGGCATTCATCCGCTCCGTGGGAATCCCCATGTAGCGGGCCCCCTGGGCATTCAAAGCGGTGGCTGTTAGGGCCTTTCCGATTTTGGTGCGATTCATGAGCAGCCACACAGCCACAAAGGCGACCACTGAGAGGCCTGCAGCCGCCAGCTTTGTGGCAGGCACAATGACACCCATACCCATATCAAAGCTTTTGTCAACCAGAATGCCGTGATGGAGGGCCCGGTCCTCGGAACCGAAAATGAGAAGGGCAATGTTTCGCAGAAAGAGCATAAGGCCGAAGGTCCCGAGGAGTTGGGCCATCATGGGCCCCCTGATGAGAAACTTAATAAAGCCGTAGTAGCAAATGATACCCAGCAGGAATCCCACAACTGCAGCAACAGGGAGGGTCAACAGGGGCTCCATCCCCGTGGCCTGGGCCGTGAATAGGCCCGTGTACATGCCGACCATGAGAAATTCCCCGTGGGCAAAGTTTACAATCTCCATTACCCCGAAGATTATATTCAGGCCTAAAGCCACCAGAGCCAGTACCATGCCTATCAGCAAACCGGCAAACAGGGAACTTATCAAGATATCCATCAAAATCTCCCAAATCCTAACCCGGATAAGCCCGCCCTCCTGCCAAGCAGGGCTAAGAGGACGGGCCGGAATTATGGAATAACGATGGTGGTTAGAAACTAAAAGGGAAGATCATGTCTGCAGTAGCAACATCAAAGGGGTATATGATCTCCAGAACCAGGTTTCCATCTTTATCTTTCTGGTACTGACCGATGAGGCCGGACCCCAGCACATTCTGGCCTATCTCATCACCAGAGGCGGCAAACTGAATACCGGCCCAGGGCACTACCAGTTCCTTGCCCGGAATCTTGAGAGCATTGGCAGCCTTCTGAATGTCGGCCGGCTTTGTGGATCCCGCTTTCTCAAGGACATGGACCCAGGTTTGCAAACCTGTAAAGGCCCGGGCAGAGGCGCCACCCAAATCATTGCCGGTATTCTTCTTATAAAGCGTGTTGACCTGTCCGGCTACCTTCTTAATCTGGGCTACTTTAGGCAGGAAAACAGTTCGGGTCAAAATGCCCACAATACTATCCCTGAGGGTACTACGGAACTCCGGTTTTTCAAACCCTGCGTCCTGGCCCCAGATGATCTTGGGTGCGGCCTTCTGGGCCTTAAGAGTCTTCACCATCAGGATAGCATCCGAGGTGTATGATGCAAAAAGCATCGCATCCGGCCGGACCGCCTTTAATGACCTTACTTCGCTGGAGAGGTCCGGCGACTTGGCCGCATATAGAAGGGATTTTTTCAGTTTAAAACCATACTCCTTGGCAAGGGACTTGATGATGTCGGATACATGAGAACCCCATTCGGTCTTCTCGCAGGCAGAGGCCAGATTGATGATCTCCTTTTTAGGCACTGCCTTAACGCCCCTTACCTTGCCCTCGGTCAGTCCCTTCAGCAACTCAAAAAGGTCCTTGGTGAACCACTTGTCATGGGGCGTGGTCCGCCAGAACCACTTGAGTCCCCTTTTGGTCAAAGCGGGCGATGTAGAAGTCCCGTTGATCATGGGAACGCCATATTGCTCGCAAACGGCGCTGACGGTCTTGGTCACCGAACTGTGATAGCACCCT
>JAIVXD010000090.1:0-8414 GCA_048636195.1 Anaerolineales bacterium | reverse complement strand
TCCAGAATTCCAATCCCGCTAAAGACGGGATCTGCGACTTTCCAATTGGGGCGAAGCCCCTAACTTGTGTTCCTTTGGAAAAAGCCATAAAAAAATATGATTCAGAATAATAAAAGTGCTATGGTGGAAAAACTCAAAACCTGCAATTGCTGATTCAATATATAGTACAGATTGACTGACAACCACACATCATTTTGTGGTTAAGAGTATTCCATCAGATTTATTACGAGTTTATTAACAAAATTCTTGACAAGAAACTTTTGTTAGATTATTCGTCTTAAAGAGTCCTTGTGGCGCTATTTAGCAGCCAATATATTCCTGTAAAGAATATTTCACGCCGACACTTCGTAATTGTGTAATATTTATGACGCCTTTAAAGATCAATTCCTTAAAAACCTGTTTTAAGACCCCCGCAGGGATAGTTAAGGCTGTCGACGGCGTGAGTCTCAAAGTAAACGAAAATGAGGTCCTTGGAATAGTGGGAGAATCAGGATGCGGGAAAAGTGTTCTCGCCCTGTCAATCCTTCGCCTTCTGCCTATGCCCCCGGCTTTTTTTGCAGGTGGGGAGATTCAATTTAAAGGGCGCAACCTGCTTAACGTCTCGGATAAGGATATCCGCGGTATCCGCGGCAACAAGATAAGCATGATATTCCAGGAACCCATGACAGCACTTAATCCTGTTTTTACGGTGGGCAACCAGCTTTCAGAAGTTTACCGGGTTCACAGGAACATGCACTACAAACAGGCCCTTGATGAATCTGTTGATATTCTGGAAGCAGTAGGTGTGCCTGACCCTGGCAACCGTATTAGCGAATACCCGCATGAGCTTTCGGGAGGACTGCGGCAAAGGGTTATGATCGCCATGGCGCTTGCCTGCCGGCCCGAACTCCTTATCGCAGACGAACCAACAACGGCTCTTGATGTAACCATACAGGCCCAGATCCTGGATCTTATGATGAAACTGAGGGACAATCTTGGAACCGCCATTATAATGATCACCCACAATCTTGGGGTAATCGCCGAGACAAGCGACAGAGTCATGGTTATGTATACCGGTAAGGTCATGGAAATCGCATCCACCCCGGATCTATTTGACAAGCCTTTGCACCCGTACACTAAGGGTTTGCTGCGTGCTATTCCCAGCGCTACTTCAGATTTCGACAGTAAGGAACTTTACGAGATCAGCGGGACGGTGCCCAGCTTGTTGGAACTGCCGTCAGGCTGCAGGTTTAACACAAGATGCCCTGAAGCCGAAGATATCTGCAGAAAAAAGGAGCCTGAACTTCACGAAATTGGTCCCGGACATAAAGTCGCATGCTGGAAAGTCGATCATGTCTAATCTGCTTGAAGTGTATAAATTGAGCAAATATTTCCCGGTTCGATCCGGTCTGTTCAACCGCGAAAAAAAATATGTTTACGCCGTGGATGAAATCTCTTTTTCGGTTGGGAACCGTGAGACACTGGGCCTTGTGGGGGAATCGGGTTGCGGCAAGTCCACCGCCAGCCGCACCATTTTAAATCTTCTGACTCCCACATCCGGTGAAGTATGGTTCCAGGGGAAAAACATGTTTGAGATGCATCCAAGGGAGCGCCGGAAACTCCGCCAGGGGATACAGATTATATTTCAGGACCCTTTCGGTTCCCTGAATCCGCGTCTCACAGTGGAACGGATAGTGGAAGAGCCTCTTCTTACCCATGGCATCGGAGACAGAATATCCCGTAAGCAGGAGGTAGAGAAGACGCTCTCCGAAGTCGGGCTGCTGCCGGAACATATGAAAAGGTTTCCCCACGAATTTTCAGGGGGGCAGCGCCAGAGAATCATGCTGGCAAGGGCCCTTATCCTGAAACCCAGACTGATCATTGCCGATGAACCGGTTTCCGCCCTTGACGTATCTGTACAGGCCAAGATGCTCAATTTGATGTTACGGCTGCAGCAACAATTCGAACTTTCCTATATCTTCGTATCCCATGACCTGGGTGTTATCCGCCACGTCAGTCACAAAGTGGCGGTCATGTATCTGGGTCAGATCGTCGAACTTGCACCGGTAAAATCACTTTATGCAACCCCGCTCCATCCGTATACCCGTTCGCTTCTCTCTTCGGTTCCTATACCGGACCCGCACAAAAAAAACAGAAAAAAAGTCATCCTGCAGGGAGATGTGCCGTCACCCCGCAATCCCCCGCCAGGATGCCGTTTTCATACAAGATGTCCTGAGTGCATGGACATCTGCACTAGAAAAAAACCGCCGGCGCGTCAGATAGAAGACCGGCATATCGTTTCTTGCCACCTTCACAGTGCCGGTGAAATATGGAGTCCTCCCGCACCTGGCCGGTAGAATCGTCTTCGGCCGGGTAAAGAGGTAAAGATCAACAAACAACCAAAGCTAAAGGAGGTGACTTATGAAAAAAACGTACTGGAGGCCTCCCGCACCTGACCGGTAGAATCGTCTTCGGCCGGGTAAAGAGGTAAAGATCAACAAACAATTAAAATTAAAGGAGAAGACTTATGAAAAAAACGTATTTACTCATTTTAGCAGCTCTGATGCTAATTTGCCTGTTTGCATCACCTGGGGTGGCCCGGGATGCGGACACACTGATCGTGGTTCAGGAATCGGAACCCGTGGGACTCGACCTGATGCGTTCCTCTTTGCAAAACACGATGAGTGTTTGCTACAATATTCACGACACGCTGTTTTTTCCCCAGGAGGATGCATCGATCAAACCCGCCCTGGCTGAAAAATGGGAAAAGCTGGACGACCTGACCTGGAAGATCACCCTCCGCAAAGGGGTCACGTTTCATAACGGTGAGCCCTTGAATGCAAAGGCCGTTAAATTCTCTCTTGACAGGGTATTTGATCCTGAAATCAAGTGTCCCCACAAGGGAAAACTTTCCGCCTTCAAAGAGATTAAGGTACTGGATGAATTATCCTTTGAGATAAAAACTGAAAAGCCCTTTGCACCCGGTCTTTACATGCTGGGTATTTACCTTCCCATCGTTCCGCCGGATTATATCAAAAAAGTCGGGAACACAAAATACAACACCAACCCGGTGGGATGCGGGCCTTATAAACTTGCGAAATGGGTACGGGGAGAATCGGTAATTCTGGAGCGGTACGAAAATTATTACGGCCCCAAACCATACTACCGCAAGGTCGTCTTTAAGACTGTTCCCGAGGCGACATCCCGGGTAGCGGCACTAATCACCGGGGAAGTAGATGTGATCAGCGGTATCGCCGTTCACCAGAGAAAAAATATCCTGGAGTCAGGCAAGGCGTATCTCACCTCACAGATGGGCGTAATGCCCTATCTTGGCATAAACACCTATGAGCCGCCCTTTGATGACGTACGCGTACGCCAGGCAGTGAACTACGCCATTAACCGCGAGCTTATCAACAAAGCGCTTTTCAACGGCAAGGCTATTCTTTGCAACGGTCCGATCAGCCCCAGGACATTCGGCCACGCACCTGATCTTAAGCCCTATCCTTTTGATCCTGCAAAGGCAAAAGCCCTGCTCAAGGAAGCGGGTTATCCGAACGGAATCGAAGTACGCCTGGCTTATCCCACCTACATGTCTCAGATTCAGGAGCAGGCCGAAGCCATTGCCGCGAACCTGACGGAAGCTGGTATAAAAGCAAAACTGGAGCCCTTTGAGCGGGCAGTTATGTGGCAACGATACAAAGGCAAAAAGCATCAGTTGTACGTTTACTGGTGGGATGATGCGCCGGAGCCTGATCGTTACATGTATTCCCTGTTCAATTCAAAGAGCCGCGACTATTACTATAAAAATGAAACCATTGATGTCCTTCTTGATCTGGGCAGAACCATTATTGATCGCACAGAGAGGGCCAAGGTCTACAACGAAATCGATAGAATTCTGTACAAGGATTCTCCCTGGGCCTATCTTTACGTGATTCCCGAAGTGTTCGGTGTTTCCAACAAGGTCTTCTACAAGGGTGACCGTGACGGATTCATGAACATGCGGTGGGCCAAACCCAAAAATTAAAAAACCAACCACAGGCCCTGCGGAAAGTTATCCCGCAGGGCCCCTAAAGTATCCGGCTTCATGTTATTATGCTGCAATATATACTAAAAAGACTCTGGCATACGGTTTACGTTGTCATCGGGATCTCCATGATAAGCTTTTTCTTTATCCATCTTTCGGGAGATCCGGTGCTGCTGATGCTGCCGGGGGATGCATCCGATCAGGAGATAGAGGAACTCAGGGAGCAGCTTGGGTTCAATGACCCGCTCTATGTTCAGTATGTCCGCTTTGCCTCAAAGGCGATCCGGGGTGATTTCGGAGAATCTCTTTATTACCACGTGCCGGTTATGGAGCTTGTCATCGAACGGCTTCCCGCCAGTTTGGAACTTGCGGTGGCCGCCATGGTGTTTGCCCTTGTTCTGGCTGTGCCCATAGGTATTATTTCGGCGGTTCGAAGGGGTTCCATGCTGGACATGGGAAGCATGCTCGGAGCGCTGTTGGGCCTTTCCATGCCACATTTCTGGCTGGGAATCATGCTTATGCTCCTCTTTTCCGTCCACCTGGGCTGGCTGCCCACATCGGGCCGTGGTACCATGGCACATCTGATTATGCCGGCCGTATCGCTGGGGCTGAGTCTAATGGCCATGTTTGCCCGGCTCACAAGATCGGTCATGTTGGAAGTTCTGAGTCTTGACTATATCCGCACCGCCAGGGCCAAGGGGCTCAGGGAGGAGATCGTTATCTCCAAGCATGCGCTGAAAAACGCCCTGATCCCGCTTGTGACCGTGGCGGGAATGCAGTTCGGTTTTCTCATTGGCGGCACGGTGATAATAGAAACGGTATTTGCATGGCCGGGACTGGGACGTCTGGTGATCCAGGCGATCTTCAGCAGGGATTATCCCCTTGTTCAGGCCATCGTCTTTGTACTTTCCCTTCTATTTGTGGGAATGAATCTTTTGGTGGATATTCTTTATGTGTACCTGGACCCCCAAATCAGTTATTCAGAGGAAAAATGAACACCAGGGCAACCGAATCCCGTGGCTTCCGGCAAGCAATTGAGAGTCTTGAACCCCGTATCCGACTAACGCTTGAAACCGCTCGGGAGGTTGTTAAGCGTCCGAGCGCCCTGGCCGGGGGCATACTCCTTCTGCTCATCCTGATGACAAGTGTATTGTTTCCTGTTTTGTACCATACAGATCCTCTTGCGCAGGATCTTCTGGCCCGGTTTACACCACCGGTATGGCAGTCAGGGGGGGTATGGAGCCATCCCCTGGGCACGGATAATCTCGGCCGAGATGTTTTATCACGTTTGCTTTACGGCAGCAGGGTCTCTCTTTTAGTCGGCTTTACAGCCGTTTTTGTGGCGGAGCTGGTCGGAATCGTTCTGGGACTTATTTCAGGCTACTATGGTGGCAAAACCGACAGTTTCATAATGCGCATCGCCGATATCTTCATGGCCTATCCTTTTATGCTGCTTACTATTTCAGTGATTGCGGTTCTCGGTCCTTCCATTCTGAACCTGATTCTCGTGCTCGGAATATCAGACTGGGTCACCTATGCCCGAACAATCCGCGGAAGCGTTCTCTCCTTGAAAAGAAAGGAATTCGTGGAAGCGTCGCGTGCCATCGGCACCCGTCATATCATCATCATTATAAGGCATATTCTTCCCAATGTTATTTCACCGCTTCTTGTCCTGGGAACCCTGCGAGTTGCGAACATAATAATATGGGAAAGCGGCCTGTCATATCTGGGTATGGGGGCTCCACCGCCAATGCCGACCTGGGGCAGGATGCTTGCTGAAGGTCGGGTTTATATCGGCGATGCATGGTGGCTTGTCACCTTGCCGGGATTGGCTATTATGTTTACGATTTTGTCAATCAATCTGTTAGGCGACGGATTGCGCGATGCCCTGGATCCCAGGCTTATAAATCTATAGCGATAAGCAATAACAGAAAGAAATAAAAAATATCCGGAGGTGTTTTATGAAGGTGCTGCTACTGGGAATGGGCATGCAGGGGAAAGCCGTGGCCCATGATCTGGAACATAGTTCCGTAGTAGATGAAATCCTTGTCTTCGACATTGATCCTGATCCGTTGAAAAAATACATAAAGGAAAAGGGATTACACAAAACGGTGCTGAAACAGCTTAACGCGACAAAGGAGGCGGACTTAACGAAAATTGTAGAACAGTCAGGGGCCGATATTGTTATCTCCATGCTGCCGGCGCATTTCGGATACAGAGTTGCCACAGCCGCCCTGAATGCAGGCGTCCACTTTGTATCTTCCAGCTACACGGGAGAAATCGCCGAACTGGATTCGGCTGCCAGAAAAAGAGGAATTATAATACTGCCTGAAATGGGCATGGATCCCGGCATCGATCTTGTTCTGGGTCGTCTTGCGGTTGATAAACTGGACCAGGTTGTAGGGCTTTACTCTTATGGGACTGGTATACCGGAACCGGCCTGTGCGGATGACAATCCCCTGAGATATAAGATCTCATGGACTTTCGAAGGGGTTCTCAAGGCTTACATGAGAGATGCGGTTATCCTGAAAGAGGGTACACGCATGGATATACCAGGGGACCGGATTTTCCGGCAGGAAAATGTGCACCGGGTGGAAATTCCAGGTCTTGGGCATTTGGAAGCCTATCCTAACGGAGATGCCGTAAAATTTATCCGTATGTTCGGTCTGGGAAAGGATATCCGTCATATGGGCAGGTTCGCCCTGCGCTGGCCCGGACACTGCAGGTTCTGGGGCACAATGGCAGGGCTCGGCCTTCTGGATGACACCTCTTTCGATCCTGAGAATATCCCTTTTTCTCCGAGACAATTTTTGGTGGCTATGCTTTCTCCCAGATTAAAGTACGGCGATGACGAGAGGGACCTTGCTATAATCAGGGTCCAGGCCTGGGGGAAAAGGAACGGAGAGGGAAAACTGGTTACCTATGAGGTCACGGATCGCCGGGACCTTGAAACGGGATTGTTTGCCATGAACCGTACCGTAGGGTTCACGGCCAGCATCGGTGCCCAGATGATCCTAACAGGGAAAATAGCAACTCCCGGAGTACTATCCCCGGTAAAGGATGTTCCGCCGGAAGCTTTTCTTAGGGAACTTGAGAGACGGGGTATAAAAACCGCCAACCGGATTGAGGCTGTGGACACATATGAATACAGGCCGGACCTCTTGTCCGGAACAGATTAGGAGCTAAGAAGACAGATGAAAGCGATTGTACTTGGAATAGGCCTGCAGGGCAAAGCTGTGATTCACGATCTCGAACAAAGCGAATTGATCAGCGAAATAATTGCGGCTGATATTGATATCTCCCACACAGCTCAGTATCTCAACCGAATGGGCTATTCTAAAACACGGGCCTTAAAACTGGATGTCGCACAAGAACAGGATCTGGCAAAGACGTTTACCGGTATGGATATCCGGGTGGTCGTCTGTATGCTGCCGATAGAGCTTGCACTGACCGCCGCCAGGGCTGCCTTAGAAGCCGGAATCCCTTTTGTAAGCTCCAACTATACATACAAGCTAAAGGAGTTGGATGCGTTGGCAAAAGAGCAGGGGGGAATCATTCTTCCGGAGATGGGGCTTGATCCGGGAATCGACCTTGTCATGGGCCGTTTGGCAGTGGACAAACTGGATGAGGTTCACGGCCTTTACTCTTATGGTGGCGGTATACCTGCACCCGAATGCGCCGCTGATAGTCCCATCAAATATAAAATCTCGTGGATTTTCGAGCGGGTTCTGGCTGTGTATACGCGCGAGGCGCGACTTATTAAAAACGGAAAACTTTTTGTTGTTCCAGGGAATGAAATATTCCATCAGGAAAATATTCATGAGATAGAGTTTGCCGGGATCGGTCCGGTTGAAGCATATCCCAACGGTGATGCTGAAAAGTATGTTGAGATATTCGGTCTGGGCCAGGGTCTGGTTGAGATGGGGCGCTTTGCCCTCAGATGGCCCGGGCACAGCAGGTTCTGGCGCAAAATGGTGGCCCTCGGATTTCTTGATGATACTCCGGTTAAGATTGGCAACGCGGAAATTTCGCCCCTTTCCTTTTTAACCAAATGTTTGACCCCTAGACTTCAGTATGAAAAAAATGAACGAGACCTTGCCCTGTTGAGGGTTGAGGCATGGGGCCTTAAAAAAGACAAAAAAGTGAAGGTAACCTACGATCTAATAGATTATCGTGATCTTGAAAGCGGGCTTTTCGCCATGAACCGCACTGTGGGGTTTACATCCAGCATCGGCGCTCAAATGATCCTTTCCGGCCGGATAACCCAAACAGGTGTGCTGTCGCCGGCGCGCCATGTTCCACCGGATGCGTTCATTCATGAGTTAGAAGCAAGGGGTATGCATATCGATTACAAAATAGAAGAATATACTAATGGAAAAAATCGATAAAGCTCTCCGGGAAAATCTTATTC
>JAIVXD010000089.1:0-8424 GCA_048636195.1 Anaerolineales bacterium | reverse complement strand
TGAACCGGTTTTCACCATCGTTCATGGTGATAATGGCTACATTCTCATCCAGCGTGTATTCTATAATTGCCACCCTCTATTACTCCTTCGGCCTTGATTGTTTCCCTTAATACCATTATCTTGCCGATCTAACAAGGTTTCTTTAAAATCTTCTTTAGTAAAAAAGACGCCAATGGGGATTTTAGTGTGTTATGGGTTTTTCAAAAGGGAAATGGATTTCATTAATTAATTTAAACTTGACACAAAAACCCTCTCCCGCCTATATTGATAAGGTCTAAAAGTTAATTCCGCTTAATAACATTTTAGGCTTTTTCTAATTTCCTGTCTTTTTTTTAACTTTAAGCAAATCAAATCTAGTACTATGCGCTATTCATACTAAATAAGGCCAAGAAAAATACTTAGTGGTAAGGTTAAATAGTAATAGAATCCCCTTTCCTATTTAAGCAGAAAATCCAGAAATAAGGTCTAGAATGACCTCTTTCAGTATGGAATTCCAAATTTAAACCCTTAACTCTAAACAAAGGAGGTAAAGACATGAAAGCAAAATTTTTTGTGGTCTTGTTGGTGGCGGCCCTGTTTATTTTTCCTACGAACAGAGCATTGGCTGAAAAGCCCATCATCCTTGGTTGTCCTCTGTCAACCGCATTTCTCTATGGTTGGGATGCGGAAAGGGCAATCACCCTGGCTGTTGAGGAAATCAACGCCAAAGGGGGTGTCACTGTTGGAGGCAAAAAGCGCCCCTTCAAAGTAGAGGTGATTGATACTCGGGACCTGGAACCGGGCGTTCCCGTTAGTGAAGCCCTGCTGGCGGTGGAAAAGCTGATTTTGGACAAAAAGGCCGATTTCATCCTGGGCGGGCCGGTTCGCTCCGAGGCGGCCCTGGCGGCCATGTCGCTTCTATCCAAGTATAAGAAGATATCAATTCTTAGCACAGGTGTATTGACTCCCAAATATCATGCCATGGTGGCCAAGCAGTATGACAAATATAAATACTGCTTTCGCATTCATGGTGAAGCTAAGCAGCTTGTTGGTGAGATGTTTGCTAACTTCACCGAATTGAAAGAAAAATATGGATTTAACAACTTGTTCATAATCGCCCAGGATGTCTCACATGCGCGGGGTGCGGCCAAGGTTATGAAAAAGGTGGCCCTTAAAAAGGGCTGGAATGTGACCGGGGTGGAGATTTACCCCACCGGTGCCAGCGATTTTTCCATGGGATTGCTCAAAATAAAAAGGACCAAAACGGAAATTATCAATATATGGATGGATATGCCTGAGAGCTCAATTCTCCTGAAGCAGTGGTATGACATGAAGATCCCCGCTCTTCCCTTTGGTTCCACCCTTGCTGCGGCCGAACAACCGGGCTTCTGGAAGGCCACGGAAGGAAAGGGAGAATACACCCTTTGCAATGTGGTTAATGCAGGCAATGCACCCTCAAATGCAACGCCTTGGACCATGAAGTTCTATGATGCGTATACCAAAAGGTGGAACGTTGAACCTGAAGGGCTGGGCTGTTCCAGTAGTTATATGGCGGTCTATGTCCTGAGGGATGCGATTGAGCGCGCCGGTACCCTGGATTCTGACAAGGTGGTTTCCGAGCTGGAAAAGACGGATGTCATGGGCGTATATGGAAGGCTCAGATTTGATCCAAAGAGCCACCAGGTTATTCCAAGCATGGATCCAAAGGAAGGGGCCGTAGGCACCATTCTGCAATGGCAGGCGGGAAAAAGGGTTGTGGTATTTCCCAAGAGTATTGCCACAGGCACTATCAAACTGCCTCCATGGATGAAAAAGTAGTATTCTATATTTTGTGTTCCGGGTTGCGTGTTCAAAGGGTCCGTAACCAGCGAGGCGCAGCCCGGAATGTTTATTTTTTAAGTTTTTTCTAATGTAATCCGGATTAAACTATGGCAATCCTGATTTATGGAACCATCAACAGCGTTGCATTAGCGCTCATGGCCCTGGGCTTTGCCCTGGTTTACGGAATAAGCAGGGTTCCCAATTTTGCCCATGGGGCCCTTTATGTTATAACCGGCTTTATTGCATGGAGCTTATTGCGGACCTTAGGCCTCAACTATTTTTTGAGCATTGTATTGGCCATTATTGCCATCGGGGTGGTGGGTGCCCTCATGTATCAGTTTGTGCTCATTCGTGTGCGGGGGATGGCTATATCGGAGATCATTGCTTCCTATGCAATCGGGTTGGCCATCTTAGAAGGATTGCGATGGGGAGGATTCAAAGGGTCGACCTATACACTGCCTGTATTCATTGAGGGGAGTATAAATATCGGCGATATCCCTGTTGATCTCCATCGCATTTTAGTTGTTGGTATCGGTGTCGCCGTTGTTATTTTCCTCTGGCTTTTTACCCATTATACAAGGATCGGCCTGGCACTGCGGGGAATGGCCCAGGATGAACGTGCAGCCCTGATGTTGGGAATCGATTCGGATGTCATGGCAGTTGTGGCTATGGCATCCGGTGCCATGCTTGCGGGCCTGGCCGGGATTGTTTTGCTTCCCCTGGGAAACATCGTGGTTGAAAAGGGGTATGATGTATTGATCCAGGCCATTGCCGTCTGTATCGTAGGCGGGCTGGGAAGCTGGATGGGCGCCGTACTGGCGGCCTTTCTCATTGGATTTGCACAGATCCTGACTGTGGTCTATCTGGGGGCCCATTTTCAAATGGTGGTGGCCCTGCTGGCGATTATTCTTACCCTCATATTGCGGCCCTCAGGGCTCTTTGGTCGACAAAAGGAACTGGAAGAAAGGGTGTAAGACTTGAATATGGAGCAACGTCGCAAGGAAAGGATTGACCGGGGTATCAAGGTCCGTGCGGATGGTCTGTATGCCCTGATGTCCTGGCGGGAGCTGGGCTATCTGATCCTGCCCAGGATGGTGCTGATTGTGGGAATGCTGATCCTCCCTTTTGTAATGCCCAGTATGTACTGGCAGCGGGTCATCTCCATTGTCTGCATCTATGCCCTGCTGGCCGTGAGCTTTGATCTCTTAGCCCACTTTGTCGGCCTTGTTTCCCTGGGCGGTGCGTTATTTATCGGTGTAGGCGGGTATCTTTCCGCCATAATGAACACTTCTTTTGGATTTCCACCCCTTCTGGCGATCCCCATCGCCACTATTGCAGGCGCGGCTATCTGCACCCTGCTCCTGTTTCCATGCCTTCGCCTGCGAGGAGTCTATTTTGCTATTGTGAGCCTCATGTATCCTCTGGCAATGACCCGGGTCATCGAGGCCCTGGACATTCTGGGGGGCACGGACGGGATCATGGGTATAGACAGCTTTCCCAATCGCTGGATCGAGCAGTATTTTGTTATCCTGATGGTGCTTTTGTTTCTATTCGGGGTGAGACGACTGGTCAACCTGGATCTCGGTCTGGTGTTGCGCGCGGTCAAGGATAATGACCAGGCAGTGAGGGCCTCGGGCATGAACATCACATTTTACAAGGCCGTGGCCGTGTTCATCTCCTCTGCCATGGGGTGTCTTGGCGGCGCCTGTCTTGTGCATATTTACATGTGGTCCGGCATGTCCCTGTTTGCCCTGGATTTCTCTATTCTTCCCATTGCGGCGACAGTCATCGGTGGGGCCGGCACCATTGTGGGCCCGGTTTTGGGGTGCCTTATACTGGTCCCGGTCTCCGAGTTGTTGCGGGAATTCGGGACACTGCGTATCGTTTTTTATTCCGTGATACTCGTGGCATTCATTGTTTTTCGCAGTGAGGGGATCATGGTTTACGGTCAGCGCAAGTACCATCAGATTGAAAGGTGGGTTAAGGTATGAGCGATCAACCTATCCTGGAAGTCAAAGATGTGACAAAAACTTTTGGTGGAATTCTCGCGTTGAACCGGGTCAGTTTCCATGTCAATGAGGGAGAGATATTAGGCATCATCGGCCCAAACGGTTCGGGCAAGACAACCCTGATCAACTGCATCACGGCATTCATCAAGATGACCTCGGGCAAGGTCTTCTTTCGGGGAAAGGATATCAGCCGCAAACCGGCCCACAAGATCGCGGACATGGGGCTAACCCGGACGTTCCAGATCATGCGGCCTTATTACAGCCTGCCGGCTTATAAGAACCTGGTGATCCCCCTGTTTTCACCCCGTGCCAAACGCACGGGAGGCTGGAGGGGCGGCGGCAAATTAGGGGACCGGAATACCGTGGGTATTGACATTCTGGAAGAGATCGGTTTTGAACGGGATTCCTTTGTTCCCTACAAAATGGCCTCCACCCTACCCACCGGCTACCTGAAACGCTTAGAGCTTGCCCGGTGCCTTGCCCTGAAACCGGAGATTATACTCTGTGACGAAGTCTTTTCAGGGTTAAGCATGAGTGAGATTGCGAGCATGGTGCCCCTGATAGAGCGCCTGCAGATGGATGGTATTGCCCTGGTCATGATAGAACACCGGTTGCGGGAGCTTTTCCGGGTTGCCCGAAGGATTATGGTATTGAACTTCGGCGAAAAGTTGATTGAAGGGACCCCCGAAGAGGTCATGGCCGACGAGAAGGTGAAAGAGGCATATTTCGGGTCAGAAGAGGTTGAGGAGGTCATGACCTATGCTTGAGGCTACCGACCTGATGGTTTTCTATGAAAACATGCTTGCCCTCAATAATGTCAGTATCAAGTGTGAGGACAAACAGATCGTGGGGGTGTTCGGTGCTAACAGCGCCGGCAAATCTACCCTCATGTATACGGTTTCGGGTATCATGGAGGATATCAGGAAAAAGGAGGAAATGGCCGGTGGCGAGAGGATCACAGTTTTAGGGCAGATACGGTTTTTGGGGCGGGACATCACGGACCTTAAACCGAGCAAGCGGGCCAGGGAAGGGATTATACTCTGCCCTGAGCGAAGAAGGATATTCCCCGAATGTAGCGTGATGGAGAACCTGCGTATCGGCGCTTACCTTGCCTCGCCATCCCAGGCCAAGGATACTCTGGAATACGTGTTTAACGTATACCCGGCCCTTGAAAAACTCAAGAAAAGGGTGGGTGGATTCTTGAGCGGGGGAGAACAACAGATGCTGGCCATTGGCCGTGCGCTCATGGCCCAGCCCAAATTGCTACTCCTGGATGAACCCCTGCTGGGTCTAAGCCCCTTGATCCAGAGTATTATGGTCCGATCTACTAAAGAAATTCGTGATGAGAAGGGAATCTCTATTATTGTGACCGAACAATACGCTCGTCCGGTACTGCCCATCGTAGATTATGCCTTTATCCTGGAAAACGGGGCCGCGGTATTGGAGGGACCCCGGGATGAGGTGTTGAACAACCCGGACGTGCGCTCGGCCTATTTCGGGGTTTCTTAAGCTCCCTTTACCTTGTCGAAGATTCCGCCTTTCCGGCGGTTAAGGCGAGAGGGTGAGGGGTGATTTTATTTCAGGGGTCGAAGAATCTATGAGAAATAACGAGCAGGCATTGGAAAAGGAGTTGACCTTTACCCGGTTTGACCGGATGAGTGAAAAGTACCCGGACAATGCTGCAGTGGTCTATCTGGGAGAGAAGTTCTCCTATGCACGCCTGCGTGACCTGAGCGAGCGGTTTGCCGGCTCTCTGGTAGACATGGATGTTAAAAAGGGCGATCGGGTCATGGTTTACATTTCCAACTGCATCCAGTGGCTCATCGCATTCTTAGGTATCCAGAAAGCCGGGGCCGTGCTTGTGCCGGTCGCCCCGATCTATACCTCTTTTGAGATCGAATATATGATCAAAGACTCAGGGGCCGAGACGGTCATCTGTCTTGATACCAATTTCTGCTATGTAAAGGAGGTCTTTTCCAGGACAGGACTCAAGAGGGCCATTGTGACCAATCTGGCGGACCTACTTCCCTTTTGGAAAAGGGGCCTCGGTGTCCTGTTCGACAGGATACCGCACGGCAAGGTGGACCGGGACAGCCGGGTCCATTCCTTCAAATCGCTTCTGAAGCACCCGCCCCTGAAATCACATGTAGAACTTAATCCCAGAAAAGATCTTTCGTATATCCTTTATACCGGAGGTACCACCGGTTTTCCCAAGGGAGTTCCCGGCAATCACATGGGCATGACGTCCTATGTCAACGACGTGACCGAAGATGTGGCAGGGGACTATCTCAAGGAAGGAGAGGACGTATATATCGCGGTAAACCCCCTTTTCCACATCATGGCCCTTGGCTTGTGTATGGCCGTGGGTCTTAACAAGGGCAATACCACGTTGCTCATGCCCGTGCCCCAGGTGGACGCAATCCTTGAAACCATAGAGCGCTACGGGACCCGCTGGATGCTGGGCGTTCCCGCCCTTTACCGAATGATCCTGGAAAATGACCGCCTGGACCGTTATGACCTGAGTTCCCTGACCTATTGTTACTGCGGCGGGGATGTACTGCCGGTCGAGGTCTTTAACCGGTGGAAAGAGCTGTTCGGTGTCCCCATTTATCAGGTCTATGGCTCTACCGAGGCGGGTCATGTGACCTACAGCCGGATTGACAGGGACCCCAAACCTACTACCATCGGACTCCCCCTGAAAAGCAGGGAATGTATTGTGGTGGACCCGGAGACCCTGGAACCGGTCCCCCCCGGTGAAATCGGGGAACTCCTGGTCACCTCACCCTATACCCTGAAAGAATACTGGAACAAGCCGGAGGAAACTGAGTATTCCTATGTGGAGCTGGACGGAAAGATCTATTACCGTATGGGCGATTTTGTGTCCCAGGATAAGGACGGCGAACTGGTTTATGTGGAGCGTTCGGCCGACATAATCAAACACAAGGCCTACCGGGTCTCGGCATCCGAAATAGAAGCGGTGCTCCAGGACCATCCCACGGTTATCGGGGCCTGCGTGGTGGGCATCCCTGATGTCAAGGTGGGGGAACGGATCAAGGCCATCGTGGTCTTGAAAGAGGATGCCAGGGGAGTGGGTGGAGCGGAGCTTATCAAGTGGTGCCGTGAACGGCTGGCATCCTATAAGGTCCCGGGCTATATTGAGTTCCGGGATATGCTACCCAAGTCAAAGGTTGGAAAGCTTTTAAGACGTGAAATCAGGGACGAGGAACGCAGGCGGATTTCCAAAGAAAAGAGAGCCTCGTGACCTCGAAAGAAAGGAGCGGGAATATGGATGTTTTTACAGCTATAAGAGAAAGAAGGAGCTGCCGGGAATTTTTGCCGGACCCTGTAGATGAGGACGCTATTGAAAAAATCCTGGAAGCGGCCATCTGGGCACCATCTCCCCTGAATATGCAGGGATGGGAATTCATCGTTATCACCAACCAGGAAATAAAGGAAAAGGTTTATTCCGAGGCGGAGAGATGCAGGGATTGGGCTCTTGAAAAAAGCGGGTGGAAGTGGCTGGGAGGCTATAAGATGGACTTTTTGAAGTCAGCCCCTGTCATTATTGCCGTCATAGGAGACCCCAAGAAGACAGGCGTTGATATGTTCCAGGAAGAGGGCAAGCTTGGCTATCAGCATGCATGCGCCGCTGCCATCCAGAATATGCATCTGGCTGCTCATGCCCTGGGTCTTGGCAGCCTGTGGTTTACCTTTTTTGACAAGAAGAACCTGAGAGACATCCTTGGCATTGATCCTGAGAAAACGCCTGTGGCTCTTGTATGTTTTGGCAAAGCAGGCAGCGAACCCCAAGAAACACCCAGGAAGGATGTTAAGGAAAAAACAACCTATATCCGCTAATACTATCAGATTTTCTGGAGCAGTATATTGGGTTGAGGAGGCTTGTCCATGGGGGAAAGCGTGTTAAACAATAAGCGCCTATTGGCGGTGGACGATGAGCCGGACGTGCTTGAGACTCTGGAGGAACAACTTTCCGATTTTGATGGCCTGATATTTGACAGGGCCACCGATTATGATACGGGCTATCAACTGATCAGGTCCTGGACATATGATCTCGTCATACTCGATATCATGGGTGTTCGCGGCTTTGATCTCTTAAATGCTGCTGTTCATTTGGGTTTTCCAACAGTTATGCTAACCGCCCATGCCCTTTCAGCGGAAACCCTAAAAAAATCAATCGAGATGGGCGCAAGGGCGTACATTCCCAAGGAAAAAATGTCAGAAATTGTTTCTTTCCTCGAAGATGTTTTGATCCTGGCGCACCGGCCCGGTTGGCGGCGTTTGTTTGAACGTTTGGGCAGTTTCTTCAATACCTCTTTTGGCCGTGATTGGCAGAAAGATGAGAAAACCTTTTGGGAGCAGGTCAGTTCAGGGAAATATCAACCAGAGCCTGTTATTCTGAAAAAGTAACCTTCCACCAGTGACCCAAAATAGACCAAAAGACCCTTTCTGATTGATAGGATTGTGGTGCCAAATGATCACTTGTGTGCCGAGAGCATGTAAGCGAAATCGGCCTTGATATTTAGCCTTGCAACCGTCACGGAGCCAGGAAAAGGAGGGAAGGGGGCAGCAGATCGAATTGCTCTTTCTGCCTCCT
>JAIVXD010000088.1:0-8444 GCA_048636195.1 Anaerolineales bacterium | reverse complement strand
GAGAAAATTAAGGACCGGGGATATCCATTTCCCTCCAGTGACCCCAACACTTAGCGTTGGAATTAATGTTAAACCACAACACCGTATTCCTTTTTAATAAACTTCAGATTCTCTATTGCATTATCATATTTGATCTTGCCGTAATTGTAGTAATCAAATTCAATTTTTGAAATGTTTAACTGGATCAGGCTCCACAGAAACCAGTAAATATCCGGAAACGGTTTGAACAGATCTATTAAATACAGCTCGCGATCAAAATCCTCACCAATACAGTACGCTTTGACAATCCCTTTTTCCGCCTCGCGTGGAACCAGGATCTCCTGGAACATATCGGCAATATCGTAGTATCTCGGCGCCATCCCGGCATACTCCCAGTCGATGATATACATGGGAGAGCCGTACCGTGGCAGCGCTTCCTCATTGATCAGAATAAAATTATCGGCCAGCAGGTCGTTATGGCAGGCCGTGTATTCATTCTCCGGAATGTTGATAATCTGTGTCAGCTTGTCCAGCCGTTCGATAGTGCCGGCGATGTCGAACTCTGCATAAGCAACATTTAGATCGGCAAGTATCGCTGCCATTTTTCTCACTTCAACCAAGGGGTTGAAGATTTTCTTCAGTTTTACACCGCTCTCATGGATTTTGCGAATCGGATCAACGATTTTCGGATACAGCGATTTATCCAAAAAGTGACCGCTAGTCAGGACAATCGAATCTCCGATGAACTCCACGATGGTGACCCCTTTTTCGGGCATGTATTTAACGATGTTGGAAGACACGCCTATTTTTGCCATCTCCGTTTGGGCATGGGCCTCATTGTCGCGGTTGATAAAAAGATCGGTCTTATCACCGTAGATCCGAACGGTGTAGTCGCCTTTTTCCGACTGAATCCGGTACAGTTTATTGGTTATCCCGCCGCTTAGCTGGGTGATACGGACATCAATGCCCTTCCATTCAGGCAAAAGTTCATAGCAGGTTTCCTGGGTGAATTCCTGATCCAAAAGGCGCGTTTCCGTGCACATGTCGATTTCCTCTTTCTCGGTCTAAATAGTGAAGGAAAAAGAATATAGCGGGGGTATGTATTGAGTCAATCCCTTTTTTACACAAAAAACTTGACAGCACATTGTTCAGCGATGTAATTTGGTAACTCCGCAGTTAAAAGTCCTTTTAAGCACCTGAAATCATTAAATTTGATAAATTTTTATGGAAATTGCTAAAATGAATGATTTCAAACACTTATCGAATCATACCATGATAATCATAGAGAGCTCTGGGCCCTCAAGTTATTAATAGCCGTGATATATAGAAAGGAGGTGAGGCTTGTCTGAATGTATGATGTGGATACATGTTGGTGAACTAGTAATTTAAATAAAGGAGGTAAAAAATGAAAAGACGCGATTTTCTCAAAAAAGCAGGAGTGGGAGCAGCCGCAGCAGTGGCAGCCACAGCGGTAAACGCACCCTTTGTGCATGCAGCAAAAAAAACGACCATCAAGTGGAGGATGCAAACGTATGCCGGTCCTGCCCTGGCCGCGCATGTCTGTAAGCTGGGAATAGATGCGTTTAATAAGGCAGCGAATGGAGAGATGGTGATCGAGTTGTACAATGCTGATCAGCTGGTGCCCCACGGTGAGCTGTTTAGAGCGCTAACCAAGGGGACCATTGACGCAGTCCAGAGTGACGACGACTCAATAGCGGCTCCTGTAGATGTATCTGTATTTGCCGCCTACTTCCCCTTTTGTTCACGCTACAGCCTGGATGTTCCCGTGCTGTGGAACTGGTATGGGCTGAACAAAATCTGGGAGGAAGCCTACGCTGAAATAAAAAACGTCACCTGGCTGAGTGCGGGGGCCTGGGACCCATGCAATTTCGCTACCGTCAAGCCAATCCGACACATGGAGGACTTTAAGGGACTGAGAATGTATATGTTCCCCACCGGGGGCAGGTTCATGCAACAATTCGGCGTTGTCCCCATGGCCCTTCCCTATGAGGACGTTGAGATGGCCATTCAAACGGGTGAACTGGACGGCGTTGCCTGGTCCGGCATCACCGAGGATTATACTGTCGGATGGGCTGATGTCACCAATTATTATCTGACGAATCCCATATCCGGTGCCTGGGCGGGTTCGTACTTTGCGAACACAGATTCATGGGAGGCCGTGCCTGAACACCTGAAGGCATTGTTCCGGCTATCAATGGACAGTTCGCACTACTACCGACAACATTGGTACTGGTGGGGTGAAGCTCACTACCGCACCAGGGGGGGAAAGCTGAAGCTCACCTCCATCCCTGACGATGAGTGGAAGGTAGTGGAAGATGCAGCACTCAAGTACTGGGACAAGATTGCTGCCAAGAGCCCCAGGAATGCCAAAGTGGTAAAAATACTCAAAGAATACGCCCAAACCATGAAAGACGCCGGTCCTCCCTACCGGTACTAATAAATTGGGCATCAAGCGTTTATTATAGCATAGCGGTAGCCTTCCCTGGCCTCAAAGTAGAACCGGCCAGGGAAGGAAACCCTCTAAAATCCCGAATTAAAACTTCATTGAGCGATTTATTACCAAGAGATGTTCTGAGATATTGATACATAGTGCCCGACCGAAAACTGTTATTTCCCCCAATCTCTTCGTCAGGCTCAAATTATAATCCTCGAAATACTCAATGTATTCCTGTGGTTATAATTTTCGCCTTCCTTGATCTTGGAAAAAATCCCTAGTTTTCGTTCAGACACTACATAAGGGTCGACGAAAACCACAGGTCTGCCTCCGGCGGATCGAGGATTATTCGCGAATCGCTTCTGCATAATATATTCGGTGCAGATCGTGTAAAAAATCGCTCAATTCAATTATGGGTAAAGGTACCAAAGGAAAGGGGCTAACATGCCTAAAGCAGTAAAAATCTTCGTGCGATATATTGACGCAACGAACAAGGCGGTAGGCAAGTTCGCAATGTATTTGGTCTTCGGTATGATGGGCGTTCTTCTGTTTGAGTCTATATTTAGAACCATCTTTAATCAGCCCCACATATGGGTAGTGGAGATAGCACAGTTCACTATGGCCGCTTATTACCTGCTCGGCGGGGGCTACTCCATGATTCTCAAGGGGCATGTTAGAATGGATCTCCTCTATGGCCGGTGGTCGGCGGCGAGACAGGCTATGACCGACGTTATTACCATTTTCTTCCTTATCTTCTACCTGGTGTTTCTCCTCTACGGCGGCATTTCCAGCATTGAATATGCTGTAAGATACGGGCAAGTAAATTATACCCCGTGGGCACCGCCTCTGGCCCCCATCAAGATTATTATGACAATCGGAATTCTGCTAATGCTGTTGCAGGCTATAGCTACACTCTTCAAGGACCTGGCAATGGTTAGAGGGGAGAAGATAACATGAGTTATGAACTTATTGCCCTGCTGATATTCGCCTCGATGATGGTCATGCTTCTCACAGGGCAACGGGTTTTCGCTGCTATCGGTGGTGTAGCCACTCTTTTCGCCTTACTCCTGTGGGGGAGGGGTGGTTCGGAGATGCCGTTCAACGCAAGCTTTATTCTGTTGAATTGGTATCCGCTCCTGACCCTGCCATTATTCATCTATATGGGGTATATGTTTTCCGAGTCAGGAATAGCGAGTGACCTCTACCACATGTTCCATGTCTGGATGGGTCCGATCAATGGTGGTTTAGCCATAGGAACAATTGGCCTAATGACCGCAGTAGCGGCTATGAACGGGTTAAGTGTAGCCGGCATGGCGATTGGAGCCAGTCTCGCCTTACCGGAAATGCTTAAGCGAAAGTATGACAAGATCATGGTAACCGGAGTAATCCAGGCTGGTAGTTCCCTGGGCATCATGGTCCCGCCCAGTGTTGTTCTTGTTCTCTATGGAATGATAGCCAGGCAACCGGTCGGCCAGCTATGGCTGGCCGGTGTTTTCCCTGGCTTCCTGTTGGCAGGCTTGTTTATCGCATACATCGCTATTAGATGCAAGCTTCAACCACATCTGGGGCCAGTGTTACCCCCGGAAGAGCGGCGGCAGATAAGCTGGGGGGAGAAGTTTCGGCTGCTCAGGGCCGGGATAATTCCTCTTGTCATTATTTTTGCCATGACGGGGCTGTTCTTGATGGGGGTAACCAGTCTGGTCGAGTGTTCAGCAGTAGGTGCGGCAGCAACTACCATTACCGCTCTCGTCAAACGCCGATTAAACTGGCATGTACTGGAAGAGACACTGCGTAATACGCTGAGCGTCAGTTGCATGTTTATGTGGGTTATTCTGGCGGCACTTTGCTTTGGCGCCGTCTTTGATGGTCTTGGCGCTGTGCATGCGATAGAGTCTCTATTTCTCGAAAAGTGGGCACTCAGTCCGTGGGGAGTACTGATCATGATGCAGTTTACATACATCCTGATGGGCATGTTTCTGGACGATACGGCCATGCTCATCATTGTTGCTCCCCTTTATGTCCCCTTAATAATCAATCTGGGTTTCAATCCGGTCTGGTATGGTGTTCTCTATACTATAACCTGCCAGATTGCTTACATGACGCCGCCCTTTGGCTATAATCTGTTTCTTATGAAGGCGATGGCCCCTAAAGAGGTAACGCTGGCGGATATCTACCGCTCGATTATACCCTTTGTGCTGGTTATGTGTGTTGGTTTAGCCATTGTCATGCTGTTTCCCCAGATCGCCCTGTGGTTGCCCGCTTTATATTTTGGGAGATGAAGTCAGTAAAAGGATATAAAAATGAAACTACCGAACATCCAAATCAAAAAAATCCTGTATGCAACTGACTTGTCGGAAACCGCTGTTCACGCATTTTCCTATGCGGTCAGCCTTGCCAATATGTATGGCGCCAGCATTACGATCCTTCATGTGCTTGTTGAATTCCCCGGGGAACAATTTATAACGAACATGATCACTACCGACACATGGAAAGAGATCAAAATGCGACATTATTCCGAAGCCCGGGATAAAATGATCGGTAAGAAAAGGGATCATATCGCCATAAAGGAAGTTCTCCAGGCATTTTCCGAGGAGGTAAAGGCCGATGAGGAAGATCAGACCTTTGTCACCGACGAAATTTTAATCAAAGACGGAGCACCCGCCGAAACAATAGTTCAAACAGCGATAGAACAGAATTGTGATCTCGTCGTCATGGGCACCCGCGGCCACGGCGTCATCGCCGATGTCCTGATCGGCAGCACTGCCAAATGGGTGATCAGACAATCCCCTACCCCTGTTTTGGTCATTCGATTACCCAAACCCGGATAAACCGGATAAGTGTCTAAAGTGAACTAAAGTTCGAAGTGACTAAAGTTAAGGAGTCGCTTCGCTCCATCTGTTTTTATAAAAAATAGAATTCCACAACTTTAGGCACTTTAGATCACTTTAGACACTTCACACTTTTTCAATTTTGCAATTTTCTGCACGTTTTGAGCAGAATTTTATCCCTAAGGGCCTAAGAATCACAGAATCAGGTGATGCCATATACAAAGTACAGCATCCCGAGAACCACAGCCGCAAAAACAAAGGTCATGCCTGTGCCAGCCTTTACATAGTCAATGGTTTTGTAACCCCCGGGCCGCATGATCAAGGCGTTGACTTGATGCGTCGGCAAGATAAAGGTATTGGAGGCGGCAATGCCCACCACCATGGCCGCCAGACGCGGGTCAGCTCCCACCTGAAGGGCCATGCTCATGGATAATGGGACCATGAGCACCGTTGCACCTACATTAGAAACCACGAGTGTGAAAAAAGTGGTCAAAAGACCGACCAGAAACATAAGTAGAAAAGGGGATAGACTGCCAATTGCATTCATAAGGGAAATGGCGATATATTGACTTGTCCCTGTTTTTTCAAATGCGATTCCCAGGGGTATCAGACCGCTCAAGAGGAAAATAGTCATCCAGTCAACCGCTTTATAAGCCTCATCAATAGTAAGTACCCTGGATATCACCATGCCTACCGCTCCTGTCAACAGGGCAATGCTCAGTTTGACATTGAATCCCAGGGCCAGTACAAGTGCTATTAACAGAAACCCCAGAGCATATTTCGCTTTTTCCGGCCGAATAATTTCATCGTGTAAGTCCTCTGTAAACACCAGACCCAGCTTCTCTTTCAATAGGGGAAATTTTTTCCACTGGCCCTGAAACAGTAATGCATCGCCGTGCCGCAGCTTCATTTTCGAAATATTAACCAGATGGACTTTGTTACCTCTGAAAATAGCCAATGGGTTTACCTGATATCTTTTACGGAAATGGATTTCCCGCATGGTTTTGCCGGCCAGCTCAGAATGGGGCGTGACAATAGCCTCCAAAATACCGGCGTCCTCGGATGACAGGTCCTCCCTGAAAACATCCAGATCATCTTTTATGCCCCAACCCAGATCTCTCGCCAGTTGCCTGATGTGCTCATCAGTGCTGATCACCCCAACTACATCACCGGGTTCAATTTTGTCAGACCAGGTGGGTGCCAATAGTTTGCGCCGATAGTGATCTTTGGCAATGCAGTCGACAGTGGCATGATAAAGCGGCCTAAGATTTAGTTCTTCCAGAGTTTTCGCTTGAAAGTCTTCCGGCACTGTTAGTTCAAATATCTTTCCGATGCGTTTGCCATAAATTTCATCCAGATATGAACTCATAAAGCCCGCCTCTTCCCCGCTTTTCGTGGCCGGCAAAATAAATTTGCCAAAAACGACAAAGTATATGATTCCAGCGGCCACCAGGGCCATGCCAATCGGCGTTACGCTGAATAAACCAAAAGCCTCAAAGTCCTTTCCATTTAACACCGCCCCATTGTTTATCCACCACGATTCCATAAGGTCATTCAACAAAATCAGCGGGCTGGAACCGACCAGGGTGAGGCAACCGCCAATAATTCCGCAGAATCCCATGGGCATCAGGATACTGGATATGGGTAGATTCAACTGCTTGCTGATCCTTGTTGCAGCAGGCAAAAACAATGACACAGCGCCGATATTCTGCATAAAGCTGGAAATGGCGGCCACTGTAACAGACAGGATGATCATGATTCGGGTTCTGCTCTTACCCGCGAATTTAATGATCTCATGGGAAAGCATTTTTATTACGCCGGACTTATCCAGACCGGCCCCAATAATGATTACGGCTATAATCGAGACTACAGCATTTGAACCCAGTCCACTGATGGCCTCATCGGCCCCTATCACGCCGGTAAGCGGGAGGATGACCATCATTAACAAGCCAACTACATCAACCCGTACCAACTCGAAAATAAAGAGTATGATCACCAATACCAGCACCAATAGCACAATCATCATGTCCACAGTTATTGTTGGGTCAGTTATCATGATAATTCTCTTTCTTTGTAACCGTTCACGGGTTCAACGGTTTCCCGCTTACATTAGTGAAAATATTTGCGCACATTCTATTAAATTGCTGTTTTTTTGTCGATATGTTTTGGGTATTTACGGAAAAATATGGTAACTCAGGTTCAGGGGTTCACGGTTCAGAGGTTCAGGGTTTTGTCTGACAAAGAAACCAGGATTTGCGAAGAACTACGAGCCAAAGAGACAGATACAAGATGCTTTCGGGTGATCAATGCATATTGCCGAAGGTTTCCATTCCGAATCGAATACATAATTCACCCGATTCTTACGATACGCCAAGTCACTAACCATGAACTGTGAACCGTGAACCTGATAACATGAGCAGTTACAAAATATGAAGATAAAACATAGGGGTTAAAAGAAGTGCTTGAGGCCTCTTCTTTTCTGATATTCTTTATTCGGATATAATCGGGCGGACGACCTTAGGGCTTGCGTAAAAACTTAACCCCCTGCCCTATTCCCAAAAAATAAATCATATTTATGGTAAGTCTTCAGAATTGCTTGACGTCTTTTTAAAAATTCGTTATAAGCTAAAAAGATCATGAATAAAGGAGGCAATATGAATAAATCAGGTTTGATTGAGGCGTTGAGCAAGGATACAGACCTGCCCTCAGGGAAGGCAGAGGAAGTTGTGAAAGTATTCTTTGATGAGATGGCAAATGCGCTTGTAAGTGGCGACAGAGTGGAAGTTCGTGGCCTCTGTTCGATGTTTGTCAAGCAATACGACGGATACACAGGCAGGAACCCTAAAACAGGTAAGCTCACCGAGGTCAAGTCCAAGAAGCTGCCTTTCTTCAAATGCGGTAAGGAACTGAAAGAGAGGGTGGATATACAATAAATCAAGAACACATGAGAAGGGGTAGAATGATGAAACAACTGAAAAAGGACATGCATGCTGTAGTAAGGGATCTCAAGAGATTAACTCAGAAGACAGAGAAAATTGTAAAGGAACTGGAAAAGCTTGAAAAAATCAAGCCACTGAAAAGGCCCAAAGCCAAAAAAAAGCCAGTGGTCAAAAAAACAAAAGGGAAAAGCCCGGTTGAGACTGTCTCAGCCATCTTCAAAAGGAGGAAGAAAGGCATTGACG
>JAIVXD010000087.1:0-8443 GCA_048636195.1 Anaerolineales bacterium | reverse complement strand
TCCACTCTGCAAAAACACCACCATCGAACATCTAAGCCTTTTTTCAATATCCCATCGCAAATCCCGTGAGTCCGCTCAGGCGAACCAGCGAAATTATCATCCATGAACGCCACGGCTCCATAGCCCAGGTCACGGACAAGGTATTCCAATTCAGTCAGGACACTTTCAGGGCTTCGAGCACGCCATTTAGCGCCATCAAAACGCGTTGAAGAGCAAAAACGGCATCTGTAAGGACATCCCCGGCTTGTGTGCAGGGAGGTTAGAGGTCTATGTCCCAGTCGAGTGTTGTAAAGAGACAAATCAATTAGATCTCGCGCAGGAAAAGGAAGTGAATCCACATCCTGAATACGCTTTCGGTCTCCAGTGTCCACAATTCCTTGTGGAGTCAGAAGGATCACTCCAGGGATGGAGGTAGGGTCCGCCCCGTTTGTCCATGCGTCAAGCAGGTCAGGGAAACTCTCATCTCCTTCACCTTTGACCACGGCATCCACATACCCTGTCTTTAAGATTTCTTCAGCCATAAAGCAGGGATGAGGTCCACCCATAACCACTTTTACTCCGGCTGCCTTTGCCTGCCGCGCCAACTCAAACGCCCTATTAAAACGGGTGGTATCGCTATGGACCCCGACAACGTCGAAGGATTTAAAATCGACCTCTCTATGGTCTACAGAACGATCCAGAACTTTGACATCATGCCCACGATTACGGACCGCAGCAGCAACATACAGGATGCCTAATGGCGGAAAGCTAATACCTATAGCGCGAAAGGTGCCTATGGCGGAGGGATTGAGAAGAAGGACTCGCATACTATAGACCTTAAGATAATGTTTTTAGATTAATTACCATCTTTGAATGAAAGAAAGCCAATAATCAAACACCGATTAATTGAGGAATTGCGAATTGAGGAATTAAATTCATTTTATTGATATTAATTCCTAAATCCCTGAATCCATGTAAAAAGGACTTTTTACATGGGCATTATTATCTGCCGATTATTTGGTTAGCAATCACTATTCGCTGGATTTCTGAAGTTCCTTCGTAAATGGTGAAAACCCTTACGTCCCTGTAGTATCTTTCAACAGGAAACTCTTTCATGTAGCCGTATCCGCCATGAATCTGAAGTGCCTGGTAGGCGACCTTGTTTGCCATTTCAGAGGCGAAAACCTTTGCCATAGAAGCCGCTCCCGAAAAATTTTCTCCCCTGTCTTTCATTGCAGCGGCATTGAATGTCAACAACCTGGCTGCCTCAATCTGAGTGGCCATATCAGCTATCATCCATCTGATTCCCTGAAACCTGGAAATAGGTTTGTTAAACTGGACCCGTTCTTTGGCGTAACTCACTGCCGCGTCCAGGCAGGCCTGGGCAAGACCCACGGACTGGGAGGCAATACCAATCCTCCCGCCATCAAGAGAGGCCATTGCAATGACAAAGCCATCCCCTTCCTGGCCAAGGAGGTTCTCTGATGGCACACGGCAGTCCTCAAAGATCAGTTCCGTAGTATCGGACGCCCGAAGCCCCATTTTGTCTTCCTCTTTGCCCACGTGAAAACCCGGCGTTCCTTTTTCAACAACAAATGCGCTGATTCCCCGATGCTTCTTTTCCCTGTCAGTGTAAGCAGTTACTACCGTGATATCCGAGCTCTTGCCACTCGTAATGAACAGCTTGGTTCCATTTATGACATAGCTGTCCCCATCTTTTACTGCTTTGGCCTTCTGGCTTGCCGGATCAGATCCGGCGCTCGATTCTGTCAGGGCAAAGGACCCGAGCATTTTACCTGCGGCAAGAGGCTTCAGATAGGTCTCTTTCTGATATTCTGAGCCATACAGATAAACCGGGCCGCAGGCCACTGAGTTGTGAACCGACATGACTACGGCCGTGGAGGCACAGGCATAACCAATCTCCTGCAAGGCCAGAGAATAGCTGACACTATCCACTCCCGCCCCATTGTATTCGGGTGGTACATTCATGCCCATAAGGCCAAGTTCGCCCATCTTCTTGAGATTTTCCGCTGGGAATTCTTTGGTTTTATCTCTCTCGGCGGCCGTGGGTAAAACGACATCCCTGGCGAACTCCCTGACCATTGCTCGAATCATGCGTTGTTCTTCATTGAGTTGATAAGCCATTGCTAATCCCCTTGCCTGAATTATGGTGTATAGAGCACCACCAAAAGCTCGACTTTTTCAGAACCAATATTTCGCAGTTTATGGACAATGGAGGAATTGAAATGTAAACACTCACCAGGTCCAAGGATGTTCTTGTTCTCCCCGACCATTACTTCAATCTTTCCCTTAAGCACATATTGGAATTCTTCACCGAGGTGCTGATAGGTGACAGGTATGTGCTCTGACTTGGGATCCACAAAAATCTTAAATGCCTTAAGGTGTTTATGCCTGGCCTCCGGCGTCAAGGTCTCGTAAGTATAATCTTCAGTTCTTTTTTGAAAATCATCGGCCGACTTTTTGCTCGCCCGTTTCTTTTCTTGTGCTAAAAGAATGCTCGAGTCTATTTCAAGGGCCCTTGAAAGCCGGAGAAGAACAGCGACCGGCGGCATTACCTCAGCCTTTTCCACCTGGGAGATGTATTTTGTGCTTAGTCCTGTCTCGTTAGCCAGATGCTTAAGGGTTAATTTTTTCTGCTTCCTCAGCTTCATGAGCTTCTTGCCCAAGGGTTGTGGTTGTTTTTTACGTGGCATTGATGTTCTCCTATTGTGTTGAAAAATAATATTTTTTAGTTAAATCATTGTTCGATTTTCAGGGAACTATTGGTGCGTAAATTACGAGAAACTCGAAACTGGATACTCGAAACTGGATGGCTTCATTATTTAGATTTTTTTGTACTCTTGATGAACGCGTTCAATTTGGGGCCAAGTTCATCAATAATTTCTGTATATTTATGGACCTCTTCGTTTCTTATAACTTTCCTACGAATTAGCTTGCGAAGCCAGGCTTTGGTTTCTTCAAATGATCCTCGTGAATAGCGATAGAACACTTTTCTATCAGCAGGTGTGTAACGTCCGTAGCCCTCCGCAAGATTCGCAGCTATGCTATCCGCTGAGCGAATAATTTGATAACCAGTCGTTTGCTGGACTTTCCTGGGCCATTCATCAAAAGCATACCAGATCAAATCAGAAAGTTCTTCAGCCAATTTGTATACATCCAGCTCATAGATTTCTTTCATTGTTTATTCCAGTTTCAGTTTCGAGTTTTCAGTTTCATCAGCTAATTGCTTGTCATCATCCTCATGTTTTCTGCGGAATGTTATCATACGGTAGATAATTCCAACTAAAATTGTCGCGCTGATGAGAATTATCAGATTAGAAGAAAAAAAGAGCATGATGAACCAGGAAGGATCTTTTAGTTGGTAGGCCCCAATCAGAAGTTGGATTCCAAAAAAAAGAAAAAGGCAACCTGCTAATAAAAGAACAACCTGCCGTATCCACCAAAAATAAATGGAAGTGAAAATACGAGTTACGATTTGCTGGTTATGGTTTGGGCTTTCTATTTCCATATCGTGGGCAAAGCCTTGCTTCACAGGCTATCATTCATGAAACGGGGCGGCAGGATGGTACACGAATTATCAAGCTGAATGGCCTAATTTGGGAAGAACCAGATTATCGCAAGCTGTATAAGGATCCACATTTCCCTCTACAATAGATTCCACAGCCTTATCAAATTGGCCTGTTTCAGTGAGGTCATTGAGGACTTCCTCGACTAGTCGATTCTTTACCATTTCGACCAGTTCCTCACGGACATTTTCTTTTCTTTTCCTGAAATGTAACCCCCCTAAAGCCTTATTGAGGTAGCTGCGATGTTTCTCGATTTCTTCTAAAAGCTCCGCTATCCCTTTATCAAACACGGCCTGGGCCTTAAGAATGGGTGGCTTCCATCGGCCCCCCTCATATTTATTCTGACCCATTTCTATCATCAGCCTCAGGTCATTAAGGGTCTTATCCGCTCCCTCACGATCCTCTTTGTTGATCACAAATATATCTCCCACCTCAAGGATCCCGGCCTTGATGGCCTGAATACCATCACCCATTCCGGGGATGACAACAATGACCGTAGTGTGCGCACTCTTGACAACATCCACTTCATCCTGACCAACGCCAACAGTTTCAACAAGTATATAGTCTTTACCCATGGCATCCAGGACATCAATTGCGCTTCGGGTGGACTGGGTTAATCCTCCAAAATGGCCGCGAGTCGCCATGGACCGGATAAAAACGCCCTCATCCATGCTGTGCCTCTGCATTCTAACGCGGTCTCCCAATATTGCCCCTCCACTGAACGGACTGGTAGGGTCAACGGCAAGGACGCCAACGGTCTTGTTCTGTCTTCTTAGGTGGCTTAACATTTGGTCAACCAGGGTACTTTTTCCAACACCGGGCGCTCCAGTTATGCCAACAACATAAGCTTTGCCCGTATAAGGATACAACTCCTTTAGCACCCCCCTCACCTCGGGCATACCATCATCAATATCACGAATAAGGCGCGCAACGGTTCTGACATCGCCAGCCCTGACTTTTTCTGTAATACTGCTCATAACGTCTTCGTCTCTTATCTCGGTTTTACGTTATCCTCTACCCACTTAACAATATCATCCAATAGGGTCCCGGGCGTAAAAATTTCTTTGATTCCCTCTTTCTTGAGTGCACGAATATCTTCCTCTGGAATGATGCCCCCCCCACAGACAACAATATCGTCTGCCCCCTTCTCGCGCAAAAGCTCTACGGTCCTTGGAAAAAGGTATTTATGCGCACCGGCGAGGCTTGAAAGCCCTATCATGTCAACATCTTCCTGAATTGCGGCCTCGACAATTTCCTCGGGGGTCTGATGAAGACCTGAGTAAACAACCTCAAAGCCAGCATCCCGATACGCCCTGGCAATAATTCTTGCGCCTCTGTCGTGCCCGTCAAGACCGGGCTTTGCCACCATTACTCTTATTCTTCTCTTGTGTACCATAAACCTCCTCAATGGATTGACTATTTTCGATTGACTATTGACTATTAAGTATTTGGATAACTTTTTAAAATACTTCGACCTGTGCGGTTAGATTTTAACGCTCGTTGTAGGATGGGTTGAGCGTCAAAAAAATGGTGGGTTTTGATGTTTTAACCTCATTTTGCTTAATTCCTATGGAATGCAAATTGTGTGGAATTAGCGAAACCCATAGGACTAAGGCCGATCAACCCACCCTACGAGATGGTAAATTTCATTGAGTTACATCTAACCGCACAGGTCGAGATACTTCAGCTTTTCATTAGGGTTTTCAATAGTCAATAGTCAATTGAAAATAGTCAATAATTAATATTCAATCGTCAATATCAATCGTCAATAGATTCCCGGATCCCGGTATTCACCGAAAGCCTGTCTGAAAACGTCACACACTTCCTGGAGCGTAGCGTAGCTCTTGACTGCCTCTATGAGCGGCTCCATAACATTTTGATCTCCCGCACAAGCCTCCCCTACCCTTTCAAGGCATTCATTAACCATTTTGTTATCGCGCTCATTCTTAATCCGGTTGGTCTTTTCGATCTGCTGTCTTTCAAGCTCCTCATCTATTTCGAGAACTTCGACCGGTATGTCCTCTTCGGTCACATATTTATTGACCCCAACCACTGTCTTTTGCTTTCCGTCTATCTGTCTCTGGTAATGGTAAGCCGCGTCAGCAATCTCCTGCTGGGGATAGTTTTTTTCAATTGCAGAGAGCATACCGCCCATATCATCTATTCTCCGGATAATCTCAAATGCCTCCTCCTCCAACTCGTTTGTGAGCGCCTCTACAAAATACGATCCCCCCAGAGGATCAATGGTGTTGGCCACCCCGGATTCCTCCGCAATAATCTGCTGGGTCCTGAGAGCAATGGTCGCAGCCTCTTCGGTAGGTATAGCCAATACCTCGTCTAAGGAATTGGTGTGCAGGGACTGTGTGCCGCCCATGACCGCAGCCAACGCTTGAAGCGACGTCCTGATGACATTGTTGTAAGGTTGCTGAGCAGTGAGTGAACAGCCTGCTGTCTGTGTATGAAACCTCAGCCACCAGGAGCGGGGATCTTTGGCCTTGAATCTTTCCTTCATGATCTTTGCCCACATACGTCTTGCCGCCCGAAACTTGGCAATTTCTTCAAAGAAGTCAAGGTGGGAATTAAAGAAAAAGGAAAACCGAGGCGCAAAGTCATCCACATCAAGCCCTCGATCTAAGGCCGCCTCGGTATAGGCGATACCATCAGCGAGTGTGAAGGCCAGCTCCTGAACCGCGGTGGACCCCGCCTCTCTGATATGATACCCGCTGATGCTGATAGTGTTCCACCTCGGCACCTCATTTGTACCAAATTCTACTGTATCAGCTATAACACGCACAGAAGGTTTTGGTGGACACATAAAGGTCTTCTGAGCGATAAATTCTTTGAGCATGTCATTCTGGATGGTACCGCCAATAACCTTCCTGTCTATTCCCCTCTTTTCTGCCATAGCCACATACATAGCCCAGAGCACTGGGGCAGGTGGATTGATTGTCATAGAGGTAGTGATCCTGTCAATGGGAAGCCCATCAAACAGGTCTTCCATATCCTTTAAGGTATCAATTGCCACCCCGCACTTTCCGCATTCACCTCTGGCCTTGGGTGAGTCCGAATCATACCCCATCAGTGTGGGCATATCAAAGGCCGTGGAGAGCCCTGTCTGGCCCTCTTTGACCAGATGATGAAAGCGTTCGTTCGTATCATTGGCGCTCCCCAGACCCGCGAACATTCGCATAGTCCAGAGTCGTCCTCGATACATGGAGGGCTGGACACCCCGGGTAAATGGATATTCACCCGGAAAACCAAGGTCTCTCATAAAATCCTGGTCCCTCATATCCTCAGGTGAATAAAGGCTCTTGATCTCCCGGTCTGAAACCGTGGAAAAACGACCAAGCCTTTCCGGCTTGGAGGCAAAGAGCCTGTCTATCTTATTCTTCCACTTTCTATAACCATCTTTTATGTCATCAAAAATCTTCTCGTTAAATGTCAAAGACATGGGAACCCCTTTCGATTGACTATTGACTATTGAACGTCTCGGAATTTCTACAACTTATTGAGAATAAAGGGGTTTTTGCGAGGCCTGAGCTTTTGCCTACAAAATTCATTTTTCCTTATTCGATAATTTAACGTCTCGGATATTCTACAACTACAACAATGTTTACAGGCCCATGAATCCTTTTGCTTACCGTACCACGAGTCTTGCCATAAAGACACTTTCCTCGCTTTCAAAGGCCAGAATAAACATTCACGGGAAAGAGAATATCCCATGCGGGTCCATCATTTTTGTCACTAATCATTTTACCCGGATCGAAACACTCTTTCTGCCGTATCATATCTATAAACTGACGGAAAAGCTCCCGGTATGGTCCCTCGCGGATTATAGCCTGTTCAAAGGTGCTCTGGGCAGCTTGCTCGATAAGCTCGGTGCCGTCTCAACAAAAAATCCGGACAGGGATCTTCTGATTGTTAAAAGCCTTCTCACCGGAGAAGCCTCGTGGATTATCTATCCCGAGGGGCGAATGGTTAAAACCAAGAAGATAATTGAAAAGGGACGTTTTATGATCTCTTATAGCGGCGGTAAACGTCCCCCCCATACCGGGGCTGCGGCCTTGGCCCTGAGGACCGAATTCTACCGCCAGCGGCTTAAGCGAATGTCCCAAGACTACCCTGACGAAGCCAAGCGCCTTAAGGAACTTTTTCAGATAGACTCTATTGAACCGGTTCTGGAAAACAACACTTATATCGTTCCCGTAAATCTAACTTACTACCCGATTCGGGCAAAGGAAAACGCACTCAGCAACCTGGCAATAAAACTGGTGGAAGATATTTCGGAACGTATGATTGAAGAGATCATGACAGAAGGTACGATGTTGCTTTCCGGAGTCGATGTGGATATTCGATTTGGGAAGCCGATTCAAGTCAAACAATGTTTGAAGGGGAAGGCCATAGAAAGAGACATTCGCGCTCAAATGAAAATCAATTTTAATGACATCCTACCTTCAAGAACGGCAATGCGGAAAGAGGCACTGAAAATTATGCAGTGCTACATGTCCGCCATTTACAGCATGACAACTGTAAATCACGATCACCTTTTTGCATCTATTTTAAAGTTGTTTCCATTTAAACGCATCAAAGAATATGATTTGAGGCGCAGGGTATTTGTCGCCATAACTGCTGGACTGGTTGAGACAGGCGTTAATCTCCATCCTAACCTTAGAGACGATCAACTTCATCTTCTGACGGATGATCGTTTCAGCCAATTCGGTGACTTTATCAACGTGGCCCAGGAAAAGGGCGTGATAAAGCGAAACGGAAAGACGCTTGAAAAGGATCGCTCAAAATTCTCCTCTTTATTTGATTTTCATCAGGCACGGATTGAAAATCCCATTGCGGTGATTGCAAACGAGGTGGAAACCTTGACC
>JAIVXD010000086.1:0-8518 GCA_048636195.1 Anaerolineales bacterium | reverse complement strand
AATTAATTGACTATTTTCGATTGACGATTGACTATTTGAAGAACATCTTTAATCTCTAAATCGACAATTACTTGAGGCAGTTTCAAAATGTTTCCCGCTTACTTCAGGTCAGCCCCTCCACAACAAAGGTCTCCCCCAGGTCTTTAGAAAGCAGGTTTTTTTTTGCTATTAGGGCCTTATCTTTGGATTTAAAAATACCGAAGACGCTGGGTCCGCTTCCTGACATCAAAGCTCCTTCTGCCCCCTCATCCAACAAAAGCTTTTTAATGCAAGCTATAATAGGGAAATGAAAACCTGTGACCGTCTCTAAATCATTTTCCAGAATACGACTGATCTCAAAACGACCTTTTCTCAACCAATCTACAATATATTTGTACTCCCCTTTTGTCAACTTTAATTTCAGATTCCCGTAGACCCATGCAGTGGAAACCTCAAGGGCTGGCATCACAATAACATACCAGAATTTTGGCCATCTTTCTATTGGCTCCAAGATTTCCCCTATCCCTCTGGCAATGCACGGTCTGTTCAGCAAAAAGAACGGCACATCCGCTCCCAAACAGACAGCCAGATCGGTGAGCTCTTGCGGTGTGAGGGGATAGGACCACATCTCATTCAGGCCCTTCAAGATGCAAGCCGCATCGCTGCTTCCACCGCCCAAGCCGGCTGAAACCGGAATGTTTTTGGTAAGCTTTATGGAAATCCCCCGGGGGGTACCGGCCCTGGAAAAAAAGGCTGAAGCAGCCCGATAGACCAGGTTTTCCTTATTGTTGGGTACTGAAAGGCCCTGGCAGGAAAGCATAATCCGCCTGAGGCGGATTAATTCTAACTCGATATGGTCAAATAACCCGACAGGCACCATGATGGAAACCAGTTCATGGTATCCGTCTGCCCGACGACCTGTCACCTTTAACCGGATGTTCAGCTTGGCGGGCGCTAAGAATTGACGATTTTTGATTGACGATTGACTATTTGAATTCAACTTCTCGGGCTTCAAATCATCAATCCTCAAATCGTCAATAGTCGATAGTCAATAGTCAATCCCACCGCTTATTCCCGTACTTTTATTGTTAAGTAAAGGGTAGTGCCGCTCCGATTGAGCAGGAAAAGGATTGTATCTCCCGCCTCGTATTTCTCAATCTTTCGGTTAAACTGCGCCAGGTCCTTCATAGAAATCTGGTCCACCTCAATGATGATATCACCCGGTCTCATGCCTGCTTCGCCTGCGGGACTATTGCTTTCAACTTGAACCACAACAAGACCACTTGTTTCCGATAGCCCGAAATTTCTTGCAAGCTCCGGTGTGACCTCTTTCACCATGAGGCCGAGATTGGGGGAGACTTCGCTAACCACCGGGGATTCATCTTCTTCTTTGAGCTCCCCGGTCTTCACTTGAAGACTCTTTTTTTTGCCTTTTCGAACGATCTCCACCGTCACTTTCTTCCCCACAGGTGTGGACGCCACGATATATGGAAGATCATGCATCTCCTTAATGTCTTCCCCGTCAAAGGAGACAATCACGTCCCCCCGCTTGATGCCCGCCTCCTCTGCCGGCCCTCCTGCTGTCACATCTGCTACTAAGGCTCCTTTTTCGTCTTTGAGACCCAGTTTCTCCTTAAGATCAGGGGTGATTTTCTGGATCATCACACCCAACCAACCCCTGACCACTTTCCCCTTCTTTAGCTGTGGCAGGAGGTCTTTGGCCATATTTATGGGAATGGCAAACCCGATCCCTACGCTTCCGCCACTCCGAGACAGGATGGCTGTATTGATCCCGACCACCTCTCCTGCGGTGTTGAGAAGTGGCCCCCCACTGTTTCCCGGGTTGATGGAGGCATCGGTCTGGATGAAATTGTCGTAGGATCCAGCACCAATATCCCTGTACTTGGCACTCACAATGCCGGCTGTTACAGTGGCCTCCAGGCCAAAGGGATTTCCAATGGCAATCACCCAGTCCCCCACATATAACTTGTCCGAATCGCCCAGGGCTAACGGGACTAACGGATGGTCCGATTCAATACGAATAAGGGCCAGGTCGGTCTTGGTATCGCGACCAACGATTTTCGCATCATATTCTCTTTTGTCTGCCAACTTGACCTTAATTTCTTCTGTATTTTCCACAACGTGGTTGTTGGTCAAAATAAAACCATCCTTGTCGATGATAAACCCTGATCCGAGGCTTTGCTGTCTATAATCCCTGGGAATCTGGTCTCCAAAGAATCGTTCAAAAAAGTCCTTAAAAGGGTCCTGGGGGCCAAGGGGCCCGCCAAAAGGCACTGAGCCACGTCTTCCCCCCTTTATCACTTTTACTGTACTGATATTCACCACTGATGGGCTGGCTTTTTTCGCCAGTTGGGAAAAGGATCCAGGGGCAGCCGGCAGCACCGAGCTGGTTTGGGCCTCTATCGTTGAAACCGAACCGACCAGCGTGGCGACAAAAAGACCGGTTATCAGGCAAAAAAGACTCCAGCCAGTGATATATATTTTTTTCCCATGGTGTTTGTTATTTTCCATGATACAATTCTCATCTCCTTAAGTCTTGCGCTTTATTCCTTTGTTGAGTTGACATAGCGCCATCTCAGATCAGTCAGGATATTCTCTATAAATTTTTTCTCTTCTTCTGTCAAATTTCCCTCAGTTTTTTCCTTTAGCATGGCAATTATATCGATGGTATGTTTTGCAAGAGGCAGATCTTTGGCCTTCTTGCCGCTCTGAGGATCCGCGATCTCACCTAAATGAAAAAACACCGTCGAACTGAGGCTGAAAATCAGCGAATTAAAACTAACTTCTGGCAGCGGAGGACTCTCAGCCTCCTTTTTTGGAGCCTGATCCTTTGGCTCTTCCTTTTTCGCTTCCTCTTCGAGTTTTGTGTCCTTTAATTCGCCTTTTTCGTCGAATGATCTCCTGTCCTTTATTACAAATCCCTTTTCTTCTTCCGCCATTGTACACTCCTTAATCGTTTTATCGGAAATTCTACAACTCTATTTTTTTTGCTGAAAAGACATCTTTCAGGCCACGAAGTTCAACAAGGACTTCGTCGCCAACTTCCGAACTGGTTGTCAAGAGCATAACATTGCGCTTCTCTTTCTTTTGCTCTCCCACCTGCATGCGGCTTATGTTGATATTATGCTTGCCCAGTGTAGTCGCTATTTGACCTATGACACCCGGACTGTCCTGATTGTGGATGAGGAGCATGTGACCTTCAGGAATGGCCTCCAGGTAAAAGTTATTGATGCGCAGGATTCTGGGCATTTTTTTACCAAAGATGGTACCGGATATGATGTTTTCACCCTCCAAAGTCCTGACCGTAAGTTTGATGAGACTGGCAAAATTTTCAGAAGTCCTACTCCTGGACTCAACCACCTTTATCCCTCTATCAGCAGCAATATAGGGAGCATTGACAAAATTTACGTTGTGTTTGAGGATTGGTGTCAACATCCCTTTAAGCATAGCCGTAGTCAAAGGCGCCAGGTCATATTCGGTTACGGTGCCTGAATAATGAATTTGAGTCTCCACAATGGCACTGTCCGCAAGCTGGCTTTGAAGCGAACCCATCCTTTCCAGTAGCGTGGCATAAGGGCTCAGTGTACTCATCAGTTCAGCGCTTATACTGGGAACATTCAAGGCGTTTTTGACTGTGCCATGGAGGAGGTAAGCCACAATCTGTTCAGCCACATCCTTTGCCACATTATCCTGGGCCTCAGTGGTAGAAGCACCAAGGTGGGGTGTGCAGATAAAATTGGGGAGGTCCATCAGCTTTATCTTCCCTGGCGGCTCAGTACTGAAAACGTCGAAGGCAGCGCCTGCGAGATGTCCTGAATGCAGGGCTTCGTAAAGATCATCTTCCTCTACGATCCCACCACGGGCACAGTTGATCAACATAGCCCCCTTTTTCATTTTCGCAATGGTTTCCCGGTTGATCATGTTGGTCGTTTCATCAGTCTTGGGCGTGTGGATGGTGATATAGTCAGCCCGCTGGAGCAATTCATCAAAGGAAACTGGTTCAAGATCCAACTTTTCAACAGTCTCTGGTTTTATGTAAGGATCATATACAATGACCTTCATTTTCATTCCTTTGGCCCTATCTGCGACAATTCGACCGATGTGGCCTGCTCCGATCAGGCCAAGGGTCTTGTTGAAAAGCTCACGCCCCTTCAGCTCTTTCTTCTCCCATTTTCCCTCTTTTAGAGAACCAGTGGCCTGGGGGATGTTCCTTGACAGGGCCATAATCATGGCCATCGTGTGTTCTGCTGTTGTTATGGTATTACCCTTAGGCGTATTCATCACCACAATGCCGCGCTGACTCGCAGCAGGGATGTCCACGTTGTCCAGGCCTATTCCTGCGCGGCCAATAACTCTGAGGTTTTGGGCTGCCGCAATGATGTCTTCCGTTACCTTGGTGGCGCTGCGAATCACTAAAGCGTCATACCGGTCGATAATCCCTTTCAATTCCTCTGGGCTTAGACCGATATTGACATCGACGTCAATGCCCGGCGTCTCCTTAAATATCTCGACACCCACATCTGACAGGGGATCACTTACAAGGACCTTCATCATGTACGCCTCCTTTTGTGGTTGGGGAACGTCAAAGTCAGATTGAATAAGGCCTTTTGTAAGAGTTCACGGTTCAGCGTTCACCGTTCAAGGTTGCCAAATGCTTATGCGTGGCGTTCGTTGCATGGCAGGCGGATACAAACAGGCTTCAGCCCCAAGATATTGATCTGATACGTAAAATGTCCTATTCATCGTCTCCGGGTCTTAACCCGTGAACCCTGAACTTTGAACTTTGAACCGTGAACGATTACGATGCAACTTTGATGGTCTTATACATGGAATTTATCATGCAGAAGAAATTTGTCAAGATCGATGTTTTTGATACCCCAAATCTTCTCTTGACAGGCCAGACGTTTTTCCCCTATGCTCATAACCTAATTCCGACGAATCAAATTTTTGGCAATTCTCTTGTTAATTGTCCATGTCAGGGAAAGGACCTCTATCACATGCGAAAGAGCCTGTTTTTCCCTCTAAAGCAGGAAAATCTTACCAGCCTGGGTGTATATTATCATTTCAAAACCGGTATTGTGACATTTCGTGCGGCCAGGGAGTGGGAAGAGGGGCCAGACTGGTCAAGATATGGCCGCGATTTCACCTGTGAACATCCACTGACCGCCCACACCGCCTATCTTGGGCACCAGGAAACCCATGATTTATTCAGGAAACACGACTTGACAGGGTATTTGGACGACGTCGTGGACTTAATAAAAAAGGGGAACCACCAGGGTATCGAATGCTTTTTTGATCAGGAAAAAGATATACATTTTATCAGCAACATGCACAGCAATACGCTGGGCATAAATAACGGTTATCATGCCATACGTAGCGGAGGCATACGACGTCACGAGAAGGATGAAGAAGAATTAGACGTAATCATTGACGGCCTGAATTTAAGCCGGGCCATGTCCTTTAAAAATGCCGGAGCCCAAATCCCTTTTGGGGGCAGTAAAATCACGGTCCAGTGTGAGCCTGTAGATCTAAACGACTATCATGCCATAGGTTTTCTGGCCTATGCCTTAGACAGGACTCGATCTTTCACCGGCCCTGACATGGGCTTTTCACCCGGTCTGGCAGATGTCATGAGGCGAGAAGGGTACTCGGTGAACATTGCCGGTGGCTTTGAAAGCCACATCGGCCCCACTGGAAGTCCCACCGCCTACGGTGTCTACCTGGCCCTGAAAGAAGCCGCGGAGGTCAAATTTGGCACAGAGGCCCTCGCAGGTAAAACCGTCGTGGTACAGGGCTTAGGGGCCGTTGGGTATCCTCTGGTTGAAAAATACCTTTCAAAAGAAGGGGTTAACATATTCGTTACGGACATATTGCAGGATCCGGTTAAAAAATTAGTGGCTCAATTTCCGGACCGTGTAAAGGAGATTGATCCCGGGGATGTCCTTACTACTGATGCGGATATCCTTGTCCCCTGCGCCATGGGTGGTGTCCTGGACGAGGAGAGCATCAGGGGGCTTAAGTATTCAATAGTAATGGGCGCGGCCAATAACCAGCTCAAGGCCACAAACCAGGAAGAAGAGATCAGGCTTGCAAAGATCCTTGCTGAACAGGACATATTGTTCCAGGTAGACTGGATGCATAACACCGGCGGGGTGATCGCCGGTATGGAAGAGTACATGCACAGGGAAAATGCCAGCATGGATAGCATTATGAGCCATACTGAAAAAGTGTGTAAGTCTGGTGTCCGGGAAAATCTTGAGGCAGCGAGTAAAGAAGGCATTACGCCCACAGAAAGGGCCTATAAATACTTTAGCTCCAGGATCTACCAGTAAAGACCTGGTTAAATAGTTAATTAGTAAACAGTTACAGGACGGTTTCGTGGCATCAACCAACAACAAAAGGAGGTAGAATTATGAAAAAGATGATGATTGTGGGTATGGTTTTTTTGGCTTTGGGCCTTGTTTTTGGTTCTGGGGTTTCAGCCAAGATGATCCGTATCGGTGAAGCCCAGATTGTGGCCCATCCAGCCCTTGATAACGATTCCAAAGGTTTCGCGGCTGCCCTGGCAGAAGAGGGCTTTATTGAGGGCAAGAACATTAAGATTGATCGACAAAACGCCCAGGGTGATCAGCCTAACTGTGCAATAATTGCCCGGAAATTCGAAGATGACAAGGTCGATCTGGTCCATGCCATCAGCACTCCCAATGCCCAGGCCCAGGTAAAAATCAGTAAGACCATACCTATTGTGTTTTCCTCTGTTACTGACCCTGTGGCAACAGGTATTGTACCCAAAATGGGTAAGACCGGTACCAATGTCACCGGAGTGAGTGACAGGTGGCCTATCACCCTGCAGTGCAAGATATACCAGGATATAGTCCCACACACAAAGAAATGGGGCACCATCTATAATCCCGGTGATGTAAATGTCACTTTCCACATCAAGGAAATGAAAGAGACAATAGAAGGGATGGGCCTGAAGCTCATTGAGGCCCACGTTTCTACCAGTGCCGAAGTGATGCAGGCTGCCCAGAGCCTGGTAGGGCGAGTGGATGCCATTCATATCACCTCTGATAACACCTGTGTTTCAGCGTTTGAGTCCATTGTCAAGATCTGCAATGCGAACGATATCCCCCTATTTTCCGGTGACAGGGACAGTGTGCCCAGGGGAGCCATTGCGGCTTACGGACCAGACTATTTCTTAATAGGGTATACGGCCGGGAAAAAGGCCGCGAGGATACTTAAGGGCGAAAACCCAGGCGATATCCCTGCCGGGCTTGCGGCGGGATACAGCCTGTGGGTCAGCCTGAAGCACGCCAAGGCACAAGGGGCAAAACTCCCTCCGGCTTTGGTTAAAAAGGCTGCTGATAAACTGTGGGATGAGCAAGGTAACGTGACAAAGGGTAAGTAGCCCTGGAAGTTGAGTGTCGAGGGGAGGACATTCCTCCCCTCTTCCAATTGGTGAATAAATGCTCAGTAGCTTTTTTAGGACTATCCCCATATCACTGGAACAGGGCCTGGCTTACGGGCTCGTGGCCTTAGGAATAGTCATCACCTTCCGGATCCTGGCCTTCCCCGATCTCACGGTTGACGGTAGTTTTCCTCTTGGTGCGGCTGTTGTCGCCCGCCTCATTACGGAAGGGGTACCGCCAGTCTACAGTATCATTGCGGCCGTTATCTGCGGCTTTCTGGCCGGTTGTTGTACTGGTCTTCTTAATACAAAACTGAAGATTAACAGCCTCCTGGCCGGAATTCTGATGATGACCATACTCTATTCAGTAAACCTGCGCATAATGGGGCGGTCAAACATACAGTTACTCACCGTAAATACCCTTTTGACACCCTTGGAAAACCTTGACGTCAATCGTTTCATTCCCATTATTGCCTTTTTTTTCCTGGTGGCATTGTTCATAAAGATTCTTACGGATATGTTTTTACATACCCAGATAGGTTTTGCCATGCGGGCTACAGGGGATAATGAGCAAATGATCCGTACTCTCGGTGTTAACACCGACAATATGACGGTCATGGGATTAGGGATCTCAAACGGCTTTGTGGCCCTCTCAGGTGCCCTTGTTGCCCAGGATCAGGGCTTCGCTGATGTAGGAATGGGGATCGGGATGATAGTGGCAGGTCTTGCTTCCATAATAATCGGAGAGGCGTTATTTGGGAAAAAGACAGTACAGAGATTGACTCTCGCAGCAATAGTGGGATCCATCATATACAAGTTCATTATCTCCCTTGGCCTCAGACTGGGACTGGCCCCTACAGACTTGAAGATGGCCACGGGTGTGATGGTAATATTGGCACTCGGCATTCCGGCCCTAAGAAAAGAGAAAGAGGGAAAACTCCATTTGAGAGGAGTATAAGGCCTGGCAGACCCATGGTAAGATTAGAGAACATAACAAAGATCTTCTCAAAGGGGACCATAGACGAAAAGGTGGCCATAAATGGAATCACCCTTCATATTCGCAAGGGAGATTTTATCACCATAATCGGCAGCAACGGTGCCGGGAAAACC
>JAIVXD010000085.1:0-8594 GCA_048636195.1 Anaerolineales bacterium | reverse complement strand
CAGCGGAAAGCCCGGCCTCTCACGCCTGGAAGGAAGCGATTTTAAACTGCCCTGATGGGGGGACCACCCTGCTCCCTTTAGGCGGCATGAACGTGCGGATCATCATCAATCCCCGCCTGGCAGAAAAGATGAAGGATTCCAACATCGACCTTTCCCAGGAGTATAATATGATGAACATGGGTAAGGCCTGGCGATCCGGAGACTTTGATCTCTTTCCGGCCGGAGGCGGTCAGGTCAGCGCCTCAATTACGGAGATAAAATCAGTCAAGGACATTATTGAGGAGATGGTGACCTGAAAAAAAGCTTCTTACTCTTCCTTGAGTCCCGGAGTCGATAGCTCAAACGGTGCCGAGTGAAGCCTCCGGTTGAGGTCGGCTACGGAGGAAGAGATCGTGTGTTCGGCTCGAATCAAGACCACGAGATGATTTTTACTATACCCAAGAGTAAAGTCGCGTTGGTGATGGAAGGGCTGGCAAACACGCATAAGGCTGGCTTCAGATACCCAGTAATACACGACATAAGGCATTGCCCTAATCTGCCGCCATTTTTGGAAATATCAAAAGACATATTGATCCCCTTAGAGCGGCGAGGATGGAAACCAAGAAAAAAGCCCCACAGACAATTGAAGCTTTTCTGATCATAAGGGTTTGCAAGGTCCTTCACCCGGCGATTCATCCCGACATTGTATCACAGCAATTCCAATTTCAAAATTATAATTGCTGCCTCATCACTCCCGTTGACACTGCAAAACTGATTTAATAATATATTATTGCTTTAAACCAGTACCGGATACCAAATACCAAATACCTTCTCAATTGAGGGAGGAGCTTGCCATGGACACTTCTGCTAATATTGCGAGGTTCTATAGTGTATGTCGGGATGTCAGCACATCAGTACATTCCGGCACAGATGTTAAGGAAGTATTGGACCTGGTAGTGAAATTGGTCACTGAGGCCATCAATGCCAAAGGTTCCCTTCTCCGGATCCTCAACCTGGAGACAGATAAATTGGAGTTGAGCGCTGCATATGGCTTAAGTGAGCGGTACCTTTCCAAGGGACATGTCTCCACCCACAAGGTCATCACTGAACTGTGTGTGCAGAACAAGGTCATAATTATTGAAGATGTTCAGGCTGACCCACGTGTTCAGTACCCGAGGGAGGCACGGGAGGAAGGGATTCGTATGATGCTTGATGTCCCACTGTTCCTCGGAGACAATGTAGTGGGGATCGTTCGAATCTTTTTCACCGAACAAAGGAAGTTTTCAGACGAGGAGCTTAATTTCCTGGTCTCCATCGCCGAGCAATGTGCCTGCGCCATAGATAAGGCTCGACTCATCGAAAAACATAAGTCCATGTATGACAACCTGGCCCTTCAGACCGAGAAACTATCGGCCCTGGGCCGAATGGCCGCGGGCATCGCCCACGAGATCAACAACCCGCTTGGTGGCATCCTGCTTTACAGCACAAACCTGTTCAAAAAGGTTACCGAGGAAGGGCCTTTCAAGGAAGGTCTGGAGATCATCATCAATGAGACCATGCGGTGCAAAACCATCATTCAGGATCTGTTGGAATTCTCGCGGGAAAAGGAGCCTGAAAAGACCTTTGCCAATATCAATAATATAATAGAAAAGACCCTGAGCATGCTGGAAAACGAGTTTCGCCTACATCACATCCGCGTGGAGAAGCTTTTATCCAGCGAAATGCCGGATATTCTTATAGACGTAAATCAGATGCATCAGGTTTTTGTTAACCTTCTGCTCAATGCCGTGGAAGCAATCCAAGACCAAGGGACGATCAGCATCCGGAGCGAAATAGATCCGGCCCAAAGGTGCGTGAGGGTCGAGACCGCAGACACTGGTCGTGGTATCCCCCCAGAGAACATAAGCAAAGTGTTTGAACCCTTCTTCACTACCAAGGCAAAGGGAACCGGCCTTGGGCTGTCCGTGAGCTATAGAATCGTCTGGAACCACCAGGGGGATATAAAGGTCTCCAGCCAGCCGGGGCAGGGTACCCGCTTTACCATTGAGATTCCTCTTCTCCAAAACGCACCTTCCAAGGAAACAAAAGGCCAGCCACATGGAACCCGGTAATATTCTGATCATCGACGACGAACGCGTCATTTGCGATGGGTGTCGTGTGGCCTTATCGGACAAGGGCCATTCTGTGGACATCTGTATGACCGGCAGGGCTGGACTCGATGCAATCCTGAAGGGCACATATGATCTGGCCCTGCTGGACATGAAACTTCCTGATATGGACGGGATGGACATCCTGAGGACCGTGGAAAAGGAGAAACTGAGTGTGTACGTCATTGTTATGACAGGGTATTCCTCAGTCCAAAACGCGGTGGAGGCCATGAAGCTGGGGGCCTTTGATTACCTTACCAAGCCTTTTTCCGACGATGAACTCGTGCTTGCCGTGGAGAGGGCCATGGAGAAAAAGCGATTGGTTGAGGAAAATCTTGCCTTGCGCCAGCAACTCAGCGAACGGTTTGACTTTAGCAATATCATCGGTGAAAACCCCAGGATTCTCAAGATATTTAATGAAATTCAAAAAGTCGCCCCTACCAATAGTACAGTGCTGCTCCATGGAAAAAGCGGAACGGGCAAGGAACTATTCGCCAGGGCCATTCACGCCCACAGCAAAAGGGCTGCCCGGCAATTTGTAGCGGTGGACTGCAGTACGTTCTCTTCATCTCTGCTGGAAAGTGAACTGTTCGGACATGTCAAAGGCGCTTTTACCGGTGCAATTAAGGATAAAGCCGGCATTTTCGAGGCGGCCAACCACGGATCCCTTTTCCTGGACGAGGTGGGGAATCTGGATATGGATATTCAGGCGAAACTGCTGCGGGCTATAGAAACGCAGGAATTCAAGCCTGTGGGTGCCAGCCAGTTGAAAAAATCGGATGTCCGGATCATTGCCGCCACCAACCGGGATTTGAAGACGATGGTGGATGAGGGGAACTTCCGGGAAGACCTCTTTTACCGCTTAAACGTATTTCCCATCTTCATTCCCCCGCTCAGGGAGAGAAAAGATGATATTCCAAGGCTGCTCTATCACTTCTTAAAGGTATACTGCCGCCAGATCGGAAAACAAGTAGACGGGTTCTCAGACGATGCCCTTGAAACGCTGGTAAACTACGATTGGCCTGGCAACGTGCGGCAACTTAAAAACGTGGTCGAACGTCTGGTGATCATCGCTGATGACCGGGTTTTGGATTACCAAAGCCTGTCAGATCATTGGGAGATAAAACGAAATCGAACCCAGGATAGCATTCCTGAAACCCTGGAGGAACTCAAATCGGTCAAACGGAATCTGCTGGAGAACCAATTCGGTCGAATCGAGAGAGCCTTCCTTCAAAAAGCCCTTTCGGCTGCAGACGGCAACATCACCCAGGCAGCCAGACGAGTGGGCATACAAAGATCAAATTTTTCAGCCCTCATGAAAAAGCACCACCTGTCTGCAAATTCTGCAAAGACGACTTCAAAGCCTGGGGATTCAATGAAATAGGAATGTCCGGACCCCGGCCCCGTATTAAATTCAATACCACCGAATAACTATTTATACGCAAATAAGTATTTGAAATAATATCAATAAATAGCCATACCGCTATCTCATCCGTATAAAGGTACATACGCCTGCCCTTTGCAAAGCACAGGCCGGTTTCCTGCCTATCGAATACAACCATTTGATATTAAAACAAATTCATCCGATTTGAGTTTCTTTATATTGTTTCTTATTTTTGGCACGGCACTTGCTGAAATAATATATCAAACAGAAAATCAAACAATTTGGAAAACAGAATTTAAATTTAATAAAAAAAAGTCAGAAAGAAGGGGGGGATTAAAATGACAACGTTACAGGTAAATACAGCAATCGATCATCCGTTACCACCCAATATTTTGGTGATGGAAGATGATCTCAGTGTGGCCAAGGGCCTCGAGATGGTATTGAGCGAAGAAGGATATGATGTCAATTGGGCAGGAACGGGCGAGCTGGCCTTAGAGGCTTTCAAACAAAAGCGCTATGACCTGCTGGTGGCAGACCTCCGGCTGCCGGGCATCAACGGCATGGAGGTAATAAAACAGGTCAAAGAGGAAAAACCCGAAACCGAGGTCATCGTGATTACGGGATATGGCACTACTTCCACTGCGGTGGAAGCCATGAAGCTGGGAGTTCATGACTTTTTGCCGAAACCGTTCACCGAAGACCAGATAAAGGCGTCTATCAATGAAGCGTTGAAGGAGCATTTTGAAAAACCTACTGAAGCCGTCATTAAAGAGGCTGAAACGGAGGAAGAAAAACTCATCCAGAAGCGACAGGTCACTCAGGTGTTAAACCGGACCACCGAAGATAGGGATTTCTGGCGCGAGTTAATGGAAAAAGGATCCGAGGCCCTGGAGGGGTACCAGTTGTCCCTCGAAGCCAAGGCTGCCATCGTCTCCGGTGACCTGAAGTGGATCAACGAACATGTGGGGGAGCTCACCCAAAAGCAGCTCATGTTCATATACAAACGCCTGGAGCGGGAAGCCTGGTAATTCAGCCGGAGTTATTCCGTATAGATAAGGACAGGTGCGCAATCAACGCGCTGTTGAAAAACCCGGCTTACGGAGCAAGGCCGGGTTTTTTGTGAGCTTCGGGTCTCCAGTGAACCGGTCCTGGTTGAAAATTCCATCGGCAAGGAGAGCCCATGAAATCTCTTAAAGTCCTGGTTATTGACGATGAGAGCGTTATCTGTGACGCCTGCCATCTGGTTCTATCGGAAAATGGCCATACTGTTGATAGTTGCATGACCGGCAAAACCGGATTGCTTGCCATCGAGCGGGGCGCATATGACGTTATCCTGCTGGATATGAAACTGCCCGATGTAGACGGCATGGAGATCCTGAAGATGGTCAGAGAGAAAAAACCAGCGCCGTTTATGATTGTCATGACAGGGTATTCCACCATGTCGAATGCAGTTGAAGCCATGAAACTTGGGGCTGCCGACTATTTAGCCAAACCGTTTACAGATGATGACCTGATAGAAGCTGTTGAGAAGGCTTGTACAGACCAGTGAATGATAGAAGGTAACTACCCAGGTATATATTAGACAGGATAACAGGATTAACTTGATTTTTTAATTCCTGTAAATCCTCTAACTATCCTGATAGCCCGTTCCTTGCTATAGGGGTAAGTGATTAGTTTAAACCCTCTATTGTAATTTGGTTTAACCTGCTCTCCCGATTGATCGGGAGTTAATTTGAATATTCGTTTCACATTTAAGAGAGACCCAAAGAGATTATATTAATTCCTTATTCGGGGTCTATCTGTAAGGCATTTTACCAGGATATTTCTTTTGATTTACTGGATTATTACAATAATGTCTTGTTTGTGACTTAACATAGATTCCTGTTTATCCTGTTATCCTGTCTAAAAAAGAGACACCTGAATAGTAACGATAGAAGAAGAATTGGGGGGAACGCCCATTTCAGGGCGAAGCGAACTAACTTGAGCAGGGAGTGTTATTATGAACGATAAGCAGCGATACGGACAGCTACAGGGCGCCGTTATAGTGGTTGGCGGAGGGATTGCCGGTATGCAGGCCGCCCTGGATATGGCAAACTCGGGCTTCTACGTCTACATGGTTGAAAAATCGCCGGGCATCGGGGGGGTCATGGCCCAGTTGGACAAGACCTTTCCCACTAATGATTGTTCCATGTGAATTCTTGCCCCGAAACTGGTCGAGGTCGGCCGGCATATCAATATAGAGTTGCTTACGCTGAGTGAAGTGAAAGATATTTCGGGAGAAGAAGGTAATTTTACGGTGAATGTTGTCCAGCATCCACGATTCGTGGATGTGGATAAGTGCATTGCCTGTGGGACGTGTGCTGAGAAATGCCCGAAAAAAGTTGACGATATCTATAACGAGCGCCTGATAAAGCGTAAGGCTATTTATGTGCCCTATTCACAGGCTGTGCCCCTCAAGTACGCAATTGATAAGGATAACTGCATCTATTTCAAGAAGGGAAAATGCAGGGCCTGTGAGAAATTCTGCGAGGCCGGTGCCATAAATTTTGATGATCAGGAAAAAGAAATCTCCTTAAATGCGGGCTCTATCATCATGGCCCCCGGATTCAAGTCCTTTGATCCGAGCAGGTACGATACCTACTCATACACCTCCATGCCCAATGTGGTGACTTCCCTGGAATTTGAACGGATCCTATCCGCAACGGGCCCTTTTATGGGCCATCTGGTTAGACCTTCTGATAATAAAGAGCCGAAGAAGATCGCCTGGCTCCAATGCGTGGGCTCCAGGGATATCAACGGCTGTGATAATGGTTACTGCTCTTCCGTATGCTGTATGTACGCGGTCAAGCAAACGGTCATTGCCATGGAGCACAGCAATGTCCCCTTAGATTGTTCCGTGTTTTATATGGATATGCGGACCCATGGAAAGGATTTTGACCGTTATTATGAAAATGCCAAAAAGACGGGTGTAAAATTTATCCGGTCCAGGATACATACGGTCGACCCGATACCCGGTACAGATGATATTTTAGTGAGATATACTGAAGAAGACGGCGTTCTAAAAAAAGAGACCTTTGACATGTTCGTGCTTTCCACGGGCCTCGAGACGGATGAAAATGTTGTGGCCCTTTCAGATCGCCTTGGCGTTGAGCTGGACAGTTACCATTTCACCGAGACGGACAGTTTTCATCCGGTGGCCACCTCTGTTCCGGGGATCTATGCCTGTGGCGCGTTTACCGGGCCTAAGGATATCCCCCTCTCGGTCATGGAAGCCAGCGCAGCCGCCTGTGCTGCAACTGAGAACCTGGCTTCCGCGCGTAACACCCAAACTAAGGAAGTGGAGATACCGTCTGAAAAGGATGTATCCCGGGAACCTCCGAGGATAGGGGTTTTCGTGTGCAATTGCGGCATCAACATCGGGGGCGTGGTAAGGGTCCCGGAGGTGGCGGAGTACGCCAGGACCCTGCCGAATGTGGTCTATGTTGAGGAAAACCTTTTTACGTGCTCCCAGGATACCCAGGATAAGATGACAGAAGTCATCAAGGAGCAGGACCTGAACCGTGTTGTCGTGGCCGCCTGCACGCCCAGGACCCATGAGCAACTTTTCCAGGAAACCCTGATCAATGCCGGTCTGAACAAGTATCTCTTTGAGATGGCCAATATCAGAAACCATGACTCCTGGGTCCATTCGGATAATCCTGATGCGGCCACTTTAAAGGCAAAGGACCTTGTGCGCATGTCCGTGGCCAAAGCGGGCCTGATAAGTCCTTTGATAGAAACAGATCTATCAAATACCCATTCGGCCCTTGTGGTGGGCGGCGGCATTGCAGGGATGACAGCGGCCCTGTCCCTGGCGCATCAGGGCTATCCCGTCCACCTTATTGAAAGATCCGATTCCCTGGGCGGAAATGGACAGATGCTTTACAGGACATACAAAGGTGAGGAAGTCACTTCCTTTGTGGCGGAGCTGGTGAAAGAGGTAGAATCCGAAGACCGTGTTACTGTTCATATGAATTCTGCGATTACCAGCGTGGACGGCTTTGTGGGTAACTTCAAGACAGAAGTGAATGACGGATTGTCAAGCGAGGAAATAGAGCACGGCGTGGCAATCCTTGCAACGGGTGCGAAAGAATACAAACCGGACGAGTATCTGTACGGCCAACACGAGGCTGTGCTGACACACTTAGAGATGGACGAACTTTTCCGGAATAATGATCCCAGAGTGGAAAAGGCCGGGAATGTGGTCTTTATACAGTGTGTTGGTTCGAGAGATGAAGAGCGGCCTTATTGTTCCAAGGTCTGTTGCACCCATTCGGTGGAAAGCGCACTGGAGTTCAAACGAAGAAACCCGGAGGTTAAAGTATATATCCTTTACAGAGACATGAGGACGTACGGCAAGAGGGAGGATTTGTATCGGGAGGCGAGGGCCGAGGGGGTCATTTTTGTCCGGTATTCCTTAGATGAGAAACCTGTGGTCAGCCCGGACGGTGACCGGGTACAGGTAGAATTCAGGGACCCGATCCTTGATCGCAAGTTAGCGGTTAAGGCAGATATCCTTTGCCTGGCAACTGCCATTGTGTCCCACAAGGATAGTGCGCTGACCCAGTTCTTCAAGGTGCCCATGGATACGGATGGATGGCTGTTGGAGGCCCACCAGAAGTTGAGACCGGTAGATTTTCCCAATGACGGTGTTTTTCTGTGCGGCATGGCCCATTATCCAAAACCCATTGACGAGAGTATTGCCCAGGCAAAGGCCGCTGCATCTCGTGCGCTTACAGTCCTTACCATGGAAAACATCAAGGTAGGTGGCGTGGTCTCCGAAATTATACCCGAGTTGTGTTCAGGGTGTTTGGGTTGCATTAATGTGTGCCCCTATAATGCCATTATATTTGATGATGAGAAAAAAGTGGCCGTGGTGAACCAGGCATTGTGCAAGGGTTGCGGGGCCTGTGCCGCGACATGTCCCTCCGAGGCAGCGATTCTTATGGGATTTAATAACGAACAGCTCTACGCCCAGATCAAGAGCGCGTTGACTGTGTAGAATATATTTACTCAAAACCATAGGAGTTTTAATTTGTTAGTCC